>NZ_CDRNDK010000111.1:0-15949 GCF_977012225.1 Planomonospora algeriensis
GCCTGAGACCGATTCGGTGATCGGCGCCTTCGGCGTCCTCCGCGGCCGTCGACCCGGCGCGCGGGGCGGCCTCGGTCCGGCGCGGGGAGGAGGTCGTGCTCAAGGTCAAGGCGGAGCGCTCCTCGCGGCTCAGCGTCAGGGACGCGAAGGGGCGGCGGCTTTTCTCCGGCACGCTCAAGGCCGGCAAGAGCGCGCAGTGGAAGGCGAAGGGTGGGATGAAGGTCGTCTTCGACGACGCGGGAGCGGTCCTGCTGCAGGTGAACGGCGAGGACCTGGGGGCTCCGGGCCGTTCCGGGCAGAGCGTCAAGCGCTCCTACGGCGTTCCCGAGGCCAACCCGCGGTAGATCACCGGAGTCCGGGAATGGGGGAGGTGCATCGGGTAGTGGCCAACTCCCGATACCGTAGTGTTCACCATGTCATCCCGCCGAACCGCATCGCTGATCACACTGGGCTGCGCGCGCAACGAGGTCGACTCCGAGGAGCTCGCCGCGCGGCTTGAGGCTGCCGGCTGGCAGCTGGGCGACGACGACCCCGATGTCATCGTCGTCAACACCTGTGGCTTCATCGACTCAGCGAAAAAGGACTCCATCGACACGCTGCTCGCCGCGGCCGACTCCGGGGCCAAGGTGGTCGCTGCGGGCTGCATGGCCGAGCGGTACGGCGACCAGCTCGCCGACGCCCTGCCCGAAGCGGCCGCCGTCATCTCCTTCGACGACTACACCGAGATCGGCACGCGCCTGGACGACGTGCTGGCGGGCCGGCCGCTCGTCCCGCACAGCCCGCGCGACCGCAGGACGCTGCTGCCCATCTCGCCGGTCGAGCGCGCCGCCGCCCCCAAGACCGGCATCCCGGGCCACGGCGAGCTGCCCGACGGCCTGGCCCCGGCCAGCGGTCCCCGGCCGCTGCGCAGGCGCCTGGGCGACGGGCCGGTGGCCTCGCTGAAGCTCGCCTCCGGCTGCGACCGGCGCTGCACGTTCTGCGCCATCCCGGCCTTCCGCGGCTCCTACGTCTCGCGCGCTCCCGAGGAGCTCCTCGGCGAGGCCGCCTGGCTGGCCGAGCAGGGGGTCAAGGAGCTCGTGCTGGTCAGCGAGAACTCCACCTCCTACGGCAAGGACCTCGGAGACCTGCGGGCGCTGGAGAAGCTGCTGCCGCGGATCGCCGAGGTCGAGGGGATCGAGCGGGTCCGGGTCAGCTACCTGCAGCCCGCCGAGCTCCGCCCCGGCCTGCTGGAGGCGATCGCCGGGACCGACGGCGTCGCGCCGTACTTCGACCTGTCCTTCCAGCACGCGTCCGGTCCCGTGCTGCGCCGGATGCGGCGCTTCGGCGACCCCCGGCGCTTCCTGGACCTGCTGGAGTCCGTCCGGGCCGCCGCGCCCGAGGCGGGCGTGCGCTCCAACTTCATCGTGGGCTTCCCCGGCGAGACCGAGGAGGAGTTCGGCGAGCTGGTCGACTTCCTGCAGGAGGCCAGGCTCGACGTGATCGGCGTCTTCGGCTACTCCGACGAGGAGGGCACCGAGGCGGCGGACCTGCCCGGGAAACTGGACCAGGAGACCGTCGACGCCCGCGTGGCGGCCCTCACCGAGCTGGCCGAGGAGCTCATGGCCCAGCGGGCCGAGGAGCGGATCGGCACCGAGGTGGACGTCCTCATCGAGGAGGACCTCGGCGACGGCGGCTACGAGGGCCGGGCCGCGCACCAGGGCCCCGAGGTCGACGGCTGCGTCACGGTCCAGGGCATCGGCCTGGTCCCGGGGCAGATCGTCCGGGCCGTCGTGGTCGACTCCGAGGGGGTCGACCTGATCGCCCGCATCAAGGCCGCCCCGTGAACGCGCCGCCGGGCCGGGAGAGCGTATGACCAACACGCCAGAGACCGGTACCGAAGCGACGCCGGCACCCGCGGGCCCCAGGAAGGTGAGCCTGTGGAACATCGCCAACGTCGTGACGGTGCTACGACTGGCGATGGTGCCCTTCTTCGTGGTCTGCCTCTTCCTGAACGGGACCGGCTGGAGGATCACCGCGCTGGCGGTGTTCCTGGTGGCCTCGCTCACCGACCTGCTCGACGGCGAGCTGGCCCGCCGCTACGGGCTGGTCACCGACTTCGGGAAGATCGCCGACCCCATCGCCGACAAGGCGCTGACCGGGGCCGCGCTGATCAGCCTGTCGATCCTGGGCGAGCTGCCCTGGTGGGTCACCGCGGTGATCCTGGGCAGGGAGGCCGGGGTCACCCTGCTGCGCTTCGCGGTCCTGCGGCACGGCGTCATCCCCGCCAGCTACGGCGGCAAGGTGAAGACCGCTCTGCAGATGCTCGCCATCACCTGCTACATCGTGCCGGGCGTGCCGGAGGCGGTCCGCTGGGCGGTCATGGGCGCGGCGGTCGTGGTGACCGTCGGGACCGGCCTGGACTACGTGATCAGGGCGGTCAAGCTCCGGCAGGTGGCCAAACGGGCGCGGGCCTCCTCGTGACGGCCCCGGCGACGCCTTCCGGGACGTCCTCCGCGGTGACGCCCCCGGGGCTGGTGGAGCGTCCCCCGAGACTTCCGGCGGGCCCTCCGGGACGCCGGATCCGGCGCCCGCGGCCCGGGTGATCGCGCTGCTCGCCCGCCGGGGGGAGACGGTCGCGGTGGCCGAGTCCCTGACGGCGGGTCTGATCGGCGCCGCCCTGACGGCCCCGCCCGGGGCCTCCGCCGCCTTCGTCGGCGGGGTCCTGTCGTATGCCACCGAGCTCAAGCGGCGCCTGCTGGGCGTCCCCTCCGACCTGCTGGAACGCCAGGGGGCCGTGCATCCCGAGGTCGCGGCCGCGATGGCCGCCGGGGTGCGCGAGCTCACCGGCGCGGCGTACGGCCTGGCCGCCACCGGCGTGGCCGGTCCCGACCCGCAGGACGGAAAACCGGTCGGCACCGTCCACCTGGCTGTTAGCGGCCCCGCTGGACGGGTATGGCATCGGGACCTGCACCTGAACGGGACGCGTGAGGAGATCCGGCGATGCACCGTGAACGAGGCCGTGGACCTGCTCAGGGGGGCGCTGGAGCCGAGCCCGGAGGAACATTCCGGGTGATTACCGCGTTACGTCCCCAGCGAACATGCTCACGGTGCTCTGCCGCGATGTCGGCTGATACGGGTACGGTGGAGCTGTGACTGAGGGCAGCGTCAAGCGATGATGACGGCGAGGCGAATGTACGAAGGGTCGCGTTCGAAGAACGAGCGGCACGAACCGATCGCGCGGAGCGTCGTGAAGACGTCCGCGCCGGGGAGGGAGCGACAGATGGTCCTGCTGCGTCAGCTGCTCGGTGACGTGCTGCGGCGGCTGCGGGTGCGGCAGGGTCGCACCTTGCGTGAGGTCTCCACATTGGCTCGGGTCTCCCTCGGCTATCTGTCCGAGGTGGAGCGCGGTCAGAAGGAGGCGTCTTCCGAACTGCTCGCGTCGATCTGCGGGGCCCTCGGCGTGCCGCTCTCCCAGGTGCTGCGCGAGGTCTCCGACCAGTTCGCGCTGGCCGAGCTCCAGCACGCCCCGGTGCTCGCCGACGTTCCCGAGCGGGAGCGCCTGCCGATCCCCGAGACCGTGCCGGCCTCTCTGCCGGAGGACGCGTTCGAAGGCTTCCGGGCGGTCGTCCCGCCCATCGAGCACACTCCAGACGTGAAGGACATGGTCGCCGCCTAGGCGCGGTCCGCCCGCCGGTTCAGTCCGGCTGGCAGTGCCGGCACCAGTAGATCAGCCGTTCCTGCGGCTGTGCCCCCATCTCTCCCCGGCTGACCCGGTTCCCGCAGCGCAGGCACGCCCGGCCCGCCCTGCCGTAGACCCACATGCCCCGCCCCGGACGGAGATCTCCGGTGGTCACCCGGTCCGTCCGGTCCCTGTTCGCGTCCATCAGCCGCTGCGCGACCTCCACGAGCCCCGGCACGTCGCCGAGCGCGCCCACCGGCCGCCACGGTGAGACCCCGGCCAGGAACAGCGTCTCCGCCCGGTAGATGGTGCCGATCCCGGCCAGGTTCCGCTGGTCGAGGAGGGCCTCGCCGATGCTCCGGTCAGGGCGCTCCGCCAGCCGCCGCGCCGCCTCCCGGGGATCCCAGCCGGAGCCGAGCGGATCCGGGCCGAGGTGCCCGACCACCCGGTGCTCGGCCTCGCTCCTCAGCAGGTCCACCGTGCCGAGCCGTACGCCCGCGGCCTGCCAGTCGGCGTTGGCGAGCAGCAGGCGGACCCGGTCGCCCGGGGGCGTCCGGTGGCCGGCGGGGGAGACGAGCCACTCGCCGTCCATCCGCAGGTGGGTGTGGACGGTCAGGCCGCCCTCGACGCGGGTGAGCAGGTGCTTGCCCCGGGCGGTGGTCTCCAGCACGGTCCTGCCGGTGAGATCGGCCGTGGCGTACCGGGGCACGCGGAAGTCGGAACGGGTCAGGACCCGGCCGTCGAGGGCCCGGCCGAGCCGCCCCGCGGTCCGGTGGACGACGTCACCCTCGGGCATGAGCCCAGCGTAATCGCGCGAGGGCGGGTCAGTCCCAGGCGGCGGGGTCGGCGGCGAGCTTGCGGACCCGCTCGGGGAGGGCGCCCGTGGCCACGTTCTCCAGCGTGACCTCCTCCAGGATGGCCCGCTCGCTGGCCCGCAGCGCGATCCAGACCTGCTGCAGCGACTCGGCGGGCCCGCGGTAGTCGACGTGCTCGGGGCGCTCGCCCCGCACGTGGGCCAGCGGGCCGTCCACCGCGCGGATCACGTCGGCGAGGGTGATCTCGGTGGCGGGGCGGGCCAGCACGTAGCCGCCTTCCGGGCCGCGCTGGCCTCGGACGAGCCCGGCCCGGCGCATCTGGAGGAGGATGTTCTCCAGGTACTTGGGGGGCATCTTCTGCTCCTCGGCGAGCTCGCCCACGGTGGTTGGCCCCTCACCGGCGGCGGCGAGTTCGGCGGCGGCACGCAGGGCATAGTCGACACGAGCGGAAAGGCGCATGCGATCGATTATCCCGCCTGCGGACGACCACTCATGCGTGAGGTCCTGCGGAACGAGCGCTCCCGGCGGCAGGGAGCGCTCCCACCTGTCGCCCTCCGGCACCGGCCCGCGCGCTAAACTCTCGGGAAGTCTCACCGACCATCGAATCCCCCTTCTCGCCGGCCGGAACAGCGACGGGAAACGCCGACAAAGAGAGCATGCGTATGGAGCGACGTCCTGGCGTGCCCAGGCTGCTGAGGGAGATCAACGACCGGGCCGCACTGGAACTGCTGCTCACCTCCGGCCCGCTGACGCGCGGGCAGATCGGAGAGCTCACCGGGCTGTCCAAGGTGACGGCGTCGCAGACGCTCGCCCGACTGGAGGAGCGCGGGCTGGTCGAGGCGGCCGGGGAGCAGGCCGGCGGGCGGGGGCCGAACGCGACGCTCTACGGGATCGTGCCCTCCTCCGCCTACGTCGCGGGTCTGGACGTCGGGCCGGAGTCCGTCACCACCGCCGTCGCCGACATCCGGGGCCGGATCGTCGGGGAGGTGACGGTGGCCCTCGAGGGGCACGACGACCCGGTGGCGCTCGTGCACGAGGCGGTGGTCAAGGCGTGCCGTTCGGCGAAGGTGGCGCTCTCCCGGCTGCGGGCGGTGGTGATCGGCACCCCGGGCGTCGTCGACCCGCGCACCGGTGACGTGCGCTTCTCCTTCGACCTGCCGGACTGGCACGAGGGCATCCACGAGGCGCTCGCCCGGGACCTGCGCCGCGAGGTGAAGATAGAGAACGACGTGAACCTCGTGGCCGTCGCCGAGCGGACCCTGGGCGCCGCCCGCGGCGTCGACGACTTCGTGCTGCTCTGGGTGGGCCGCGGCATCGGCCTGGGCGTCGTGCTCAACGGGCGGTTGCACCGGGGCCGTTCCGGCAGCGCGGGCGAGATCGGCTACCTGCCGGTGCCGGGCGTGCCGCTGGCCGCCGACGTGCGGGCGGTGCCCGGACGGCCGCCGTCGCTCGCGGGGGGCCTGCAGTCGCTGGTGAGCGCCGAGACGGTGGTCGGGCTGGCCGCCTCGTACGGCTTCGCCGGGCGGAGCGCGGCCGAGTGCGTGGCGGCGGCGGTCGGGGCGGGCGAGAGCGGGACGGCCCTGCTGGACGACATCGCCGGGCGGCTGGCGCTGGGCGTGGCGTCGGTCTGCGTCGTGCTCGACCCCGGCCTGGTGGTGCTCGCGGGCGAGGTCGGCCAGGCCGGAGGAGACGCGCTCACCACGCGGATCGAGGAGGCCGTGGCCCGGATCTGCCCGGTCCGGCCCCAGGTGGCGGCCAGCGAGGTGGAAGGGAACCCGGTGCTGCGCGGAGCCGTACTGGAGGCTCTGGAGCAGGCCCGCGAGGAGATCTTCGCCTCCTGACGGGAAAGCCCGGGGCGGGGACGCGCGGCCCGTGCCCGGGGAGCCGCCGGGATACGGGCCGCAAGGGTGTGCGGCGGGACCGCACAGGCCGGACAGGACGGGCTCAGGGGCGGTCAGACCCCGAGCAGTTCGGCGGCGGCCTGCGCGTTGGCCCGGGCGGCCCCGTAGGTGGCCAGGTAGGTGACGCCCGCGGGACGCCAGATCGGCAGGCCCATCTCCACCATGACGGCGTCCGGACGGGCGGCCAGCAGCGCCGAGACCACCGCCTGGCTGACCTGGTAGCGGTGGGCGTCCTTGACGACGACCACCAGGGACCGTCCGTCCGCCCGCCCCAGGATGTCCGCCACGTCCGCGGCCTCCGGCTTGACCCGGATGATCTCCGCCTGGGGGAGCCAGGGGGAGAAGCCCCACGGCACGTCGCCGACCGCGATGGTCGGCGGGGTGTCCACCTCGACCACCAGCGGGTCGACCAGGGGGGAGGCCGAGCCGGTCAGGCTGACCGCGCGCCGGGCCGCGGTCAGGCCGATCGCGTTCTCGCCGTCGGCGACCTGCCGCGGTGCGCCGAACCAGGAGCGCAGCCGGGCCACCCGCTCGGCGGCCTCCTCCAGCCGGGAGACGGGCAGCCGGCCGTCGTGGACGGCGGCGACGATCTCCTCGATGATCTTCCGGACGTCGGCCTCGGTGGGCAGCGGGCCGAGGCAGAGCAGGTCGGTCCCGGCCGCCAGGGAGAGCACCGCGCCGCCGGACAGGCCGTAGGCGTCGGTGATCGCCTTCATGTCGAGGGCGTCGGAGATCACCACACCGTCGTAGCCCAGCTCGCCCCGGAGCAGCCCGGTCAGGGCGGCGGGCGAGAGCGTGGCGGGAAGGGCGCCGGTGAGGGCCGGGACCTGGACGTGCGCGGTCATGATGGACTTGCTCCCGGCCTCGATCGCGGCGCGGAAGGGCACGAGCTCGCGCTCGCGCAGCAGTTCCAGGGAGGCGTCCACGACGGGGACCTCCAGGTGGGAGTCCTGGCGGGTGGCGCCGTGGCCGGGGAAGTGCTTGACGCAGGCGGCCACGCCCGCGGACTGCAGGCCGTGCACGGCGGCGACGGTGTGCCGGGCGACGAGTGCGGCGTCTGAGCCGAACGCGCGGGTGCCGATCACCGGGTTGTCGTCGGCGGTGTTGACGTCGGCGTCCGGCGCCATGTCCAGGTTGACGCCGCAGCGGGCCAGGTCGTCGCCGATGGAGCGGTAGACGTTCCGGGTCAGCTCGATGTCGTCGACGGCGCCGAGCGCGGCGTTGCCGGGGTAGGGACTGCCCACGTGGTAGGCGAGCCGGGTGACGTCGCCGCCCTCCTCGTCCAGCGAGATGACCGGGTCGCCGGCGGAGCGCAGGCGTGCGGTCAGCGAGGAGAGCCGGTCGGGGTCGGCGACGTTGAAGCCGAAGAGGGTGACGCCGCCGAGGCCGTTGTCCAGCTCCCGCAGGACCCACTCGGGAGCGGTGGTCCCCTGGAAGGCGACGAGCAACGTGCCGGCCGCGAGGCGGTACAGCCCCTGCTCGCCGGGACCCGCGATGAACTCGGACATGGCGCTGGAGAGCTCCTTAGACGAGGAGGGATTCGGATGCGGGCAAGGGCGGTACGGCTCGCGCCTCGTGGGCGCGAGCCGTACCGGCGCCGGGGGTCAGCCCTTGACGGCGCCCGCGACGAGGCCGGAGACCATGCGCCGCTGCACCAGGAGGAAGAAGACGATCACCGGGATGGTCATCAGGGTGGAGGCGGCCATGATCGCGCCCCAGTCCACCGACCGCTGGCTGACGAAGAACCGCAGCGCCACGGGCATGGTGTAGTTGCCCTGGTCGCTGATCAGGATCAGCGCGAACGCGAACTCGTTCCAGGCGGTGATGAACGAGAAGATGCTGGTCGCGACGAGACCGGGGGCCACCAGCGGGAACAGCACCCGCCAGAAGGTGGTGAACCGGCTCGCGCCGTCGATCCAGGCCGCCTCCTCCAGCGACTTGGGCACCGCCGCGACGAAGGTGCGCAGCATCCAGATGGCGAACGGCAGCGTCAGCGCGACGTTCACCACGATGAGGCCGAGGAGCTGGTCGTAGAGCCCGGCCCGGCGGACCATCAGGAAGAGCGGGATGAGCAGCGCCTCGGCCGGGACCATCTGCACGATGAGCAGCAGGATCAGGAAGGAGGTGCGGCCCCGGAACCGGAACCGGGCCACCGCGGTCGCGCCGAGCAGGGCGAAGACCGCGCCGATGAGCACCGTGCCGAGTGCCACGATCGCGCTGTTCATCAGGAACTGCCAGATGGAGTGCCCGGCGACGCCCTGGGTGAAGACCCGCTCGACGTGCTCGAAGGTCGGGTCGGTCGGGAACGGGATGAAGTCGGTGGTGAAGATCTGCTCGCGGCTCTTGAACGCCGTGCTCACCATCCAGTAGACGGGGAACACCGCGAACAGGAACACCGCGACGGCCGCGGCGTTGAGGCCGAACCTGCGCAGCCGCTTGCGGCTCTTGGCCTGCTGATGTCCCCGGGCGGCTTTCCGGGACATTCCGACGGCGGTCATCGCACGTCCTCCGTCTTCACGATCTGGCGGACGTAGACGGCGGTGATGATGAGCAGGATCACCGTCAGCACCACCGCGATGGCCGCGCCCATGCCCATCTTGGGCGGTGCGCTGAACGCCTGGGTGAAGGAGAACAGCGACAGGTTGAAGGCCTCGCGGTTGGAGGTTCCGCCGGCCAGGACGAACAGCTGGGTGAAGACCTTGAAGTTCCAGATCGTGGAGAGCACGATCAGCACCGAGAAGACCGGCTTCAGCAGTGGGACGGTGATCTTCCAGAAGGTGCGCCACGCGGAGGCCCCGTCCACCCGGGCCGCCTCGTAGAGCTCCGCGGAGATGCTCTTGAGCCCGGCGAGGACCGACACCGCGATGAACGGGAAGCCCGCCCAGACCACCACGAGGATGAGCACCAGGTAGATGGTGAAGGGGTCGTTGAGCCAGGGCTCGCCGGTCCAGTCGGAGCGGCCGAACAGCAGCTTGGAGAACCAGTCGGGCAGGGCGTTGAGGAGCCAGTTGATGATGCCGGACTCGGCGTCGAACATCCAGCGCCAGATGATCGCGCTGGCGATCGCCGGGGTGGCCCAGGCGGCCATGATGCCGACGACGAGGAAGGTCGACATCTTCTTGCCGAGGTTGTGCAGCAGGATCCCGACCAGGGTGCCGAGGATCAGGGTGAGCGCCACCGTGACGACGGCGAAGACGACGGTGTTGCGGAGGGAGGTCCAGAAGAGCTCCGACTCCATCAGCTTCTCGTAGTTCTCCAGCCCCACCGACTCGGCGGGCACGCCCCGGATCTGCCGCAGTCCCACGTTCTGGAAGGACATGGCGACCATCTGGTACAGCGGGTAGAGCAGCAGGCCGGCGATGACCAGCAGACCGGGCAGGAGCAACGCGTAGGGGACCGCCCAGGCGGGCATCCCGCTGGGCTTGCGCGGGGACGGGCCGCCTCGGCGCCCCCGCGCCGGGGCGGGGGAGGAGCCCCCGCCCCGGGCGATGGTTGAGGTGTCGGCCATGTCTACTGGTTCAGGATCTCTTCGAGTTCCTTGTTGGCGTCGGCCAGCGCGGTGTCGACGTCCTTCTTGCCTTCGATGACCGCGCGGGCGGCGCTCTGCAGGACCGCCTTGGTGTCGTTGGCCTCGGCCCAGTTGGTGTCGTTCGGGAAGCCCTTGGCGACCTTGAAGGTCTCGGCGAACGGGGCCTGGACCGGGTCGGCGGCGTACTCGCTCAGCGCCTTCGGGTACAGCGGCAGCAGGCCGCCGTCCTTGGCGTAGCGGGTGCCGAACTCCTCGCCCGCGGCGAGCTTGATGTACTCGGCGGCCAGCTCGGGGCTCTTGGCGTCCTTCCAGATGGCGATGTCGTTACCGCCCTGGAAGGCGGGCGCCGGGCCGCTGCCGTCCTTGGCCGGGAGCGAGAAGAAGGCCATCTGCTCGTCGCCGACCTTGCCGCCGCTCTGCTCCTTGATGGTGGTGATGTCCCAGCCGCCGGTCACGTACATGCCGACCTTGCCGTTGGCGAAGCGGGTCGCGATGTCCACCGAGTTCTGCGTCAGGGCGGACTTGCGCGAGACGCCGTGCTTGACGACGAGGTCGGTGTAGTACTGGAAGCCCTCCTTGAAGCCGGGCTCGGTCAGCTTGCCGACCCACTTGCCGCCCTCGAAGGCGGCGAAGTCGCCGCCGGCGGACCAGACGAACGGGGAGAGGGACATGTTGGCGTCGGAGCCGCCGTTGAAGGCGAAGCCGTCGACGTCCTTGCCCTTCTCCTCGACGATCTTCTTGCCGGCCGCGACGAGGTCGTCCCAGTTCTTGGGGACCTCGATGCCGAGATCCTTGAACCAGTCCTTGCGGTAGAGGACGGCGCGGGTGCCGCCGCCCCACGGAGCGGCGTAGATCTTGCCGTCCACCGTCTCGTAGCCCCACAGGTTCTGCGGGATCTGCTGGAAGTCGGGGTGGCTCTTGACGAGGTCGGTGATGTCGGTCAGGGCGTCCTGCGCGACCCAGGCGGCCACCTGGTCGTTGCCGAACTCCGTGACGTCCGGGCCCTCGCCGCCGGCGAGCGCGGCGGTCCACTTGGCCTGGGCCTCCGGCCACGGCACCCACTGGAGGTTGACGTCGGCGCCGGTGGTCTCCTTGAACTTCGCGTTCAGGTCGGCCATGAGCGCGTTCTGCTTCTCGTCCGGCGTTCCGAGACGCCACACGGTCAGCTTCTGGCCGGCGAACTTCTGGCCGCCCGCGGCGGAGGAGTCCGCCTTCGGCGCGGTGCTCTCGGCGGGCTCGCTGGAGCCGCATGCGGCAAGGCCCAGGGCCAGGGCGGCGGTGGTGGCCGTCGTAACGGCGATCTTCATGATCTTCACTTGGGGGTTCTCCCTTCCCGGCTTCGCGTCGGGGTCGCGCTTCGGGTGGCGGCGCGGTCCCCATGCCGTGCCGTACCTGGTCGAAGACGCCCTCCATACGGTCGGCGCTCTGGCATCCCGAGGCGTTCTCCTGCACTTGCCTGCGGGCTGACTGCGGCTAAACTAACAAGAAACTTTCTTAAAAGAAACGATCGTTAGCGGATCGTGACGGGGGAGGCAGACCGTGCCCAGACGTCCGGGGACACCCCGGTTGCTGCGCCAGCTCAACGACCGGGCAGCGCTCGAACTCCTGCTGTCCGGCGGCCCGCTCACCCGTGCCGAGCTGGGGGAGCGGACCGGCCTGTCCAAGGTAACCGCAGGCCAGCTCCTGTCCAGACTCCAGGAGCGGGAACTGGTCTCGGTGGTCGGCGAGCAGGCCGGGGGGCGCGGTCCCAACGCCGCACTGTACGGGGTGGTGCCCTCGTGCGCCTACGTGGCCGGCCTGGACGTGCTGCCCGACCGGATCAGCGCGGGGATCGCCGACATCACCGGAGAACTCGTCGCCGAGGTCGCCGTGGACATCCCCGCGGACCCGTCCGGGGAGCCCGGCGGGGAGCAGGACCCGGTGCGGCTGGTGCGCGGTGCCGTCCGCAAGGCCTGCGCGGCCGCCGGCATCGCCCGCTCCCGGCTGCGCTCCTTCGTGATCGGGACCAAGGGCGTCGTCGACCCCCGCAGCGGCGACGTGAGCTTCTCCCTCGACCTGCCGGCCTGGCACGGGGGCGTGCTCACCGAGCTCCGCCGGGGGCTGGGCGTCCCGGTGTCGATCGAGAACGACGTGAACCTGGCCGCCCTCGCCGAGCGCGAGTGCGGCGCGGCCTTCGGGGCGGACGACTTCGTCCTGGTCTGGGCCGGGGTCGGGCAGGGACTCGGCGTCATGCTCGGCGGGCGGCTGCACCGCGGCTTCACCGGCGGTGCCGGGGAGATCGGCTGGCTCCCGGTCCCCGGCGAGCCGCTCCCGACCGACGTGAGCGAGCCCCAGTCGGGGTCCTTCCAGCGCCTGGTCGGCGGGGACGCCATCACCGGCCTGGCGGGCGCGTACGGCCTCGGCGGCGGCGGAAGCGGCGGAAACGGCGGAAGCACAGTCGGCGAGCACGTCCGCACGGCCGTCGCCGAGGGGGCCGAGGGCTTCCTCGACGAGCTGGCGGGCCGGCTCGCGGTGGGCGTGGCGGCGGTGGCGGTGGTCCTGGATCCCGGTCTGATCGTGCTGGGCGGCGACGTCGGCAGGGCGGGCGGGCCGGCGCTGGCCTCGCGGGTGGAGGAGGCCGTGGGCCGGGTCTGCCCGACCCGGCCCAGCGTCGTGGTGACGGAGGTCGAGGGCAACCCGGTGCTCCGCGGAGCCCTGGTCTCCGCCCTCCACCAGGCCCGCGAGGAGGTGTTCTCCGACACCGTCTGAGCCCGGCCTGTGGCCTGCCCGCCGACCGCCCGCCGGGTGATCGGCGGGCGGTCGGCCGGGCGTCCGGCGGGCGGTCGAGTCGCGGGCCCGTTCCGGCCGTTACGGGGAAGCCGCTGTTCAGCCGAGGACGGGGAAGTTGCCGCGGAAGGTGCCGCGCGGGTCGTGCCGGCGCTTGACATCGCGCAGGCGGTTCAGCGCGGCCGGGGTGAAGGCGTCGGCGGCGGTCTCGCCGGGGCCGAGGAAGGTGAAGGGCTTGCGGCCGCTCACCGGAAGGACACCGGCGAGCGCGCGCTGCCTGGCGGCGACGGCCTCGGCCGTCGCCGGATCGGACGGCACGCCGAACAGGTAGAGCGCGTACGGTTCGGTCAGCGGGCCGTGCGGGCTGTCGGACGGGCGGGCGAACGCGCCGCCCAGCTGGCGTATCTGCACGCTCATCAGCGGGGCGACGGGGTCGGTCAGCAGTGTCTTGGCCGTCGCGTCGTCCAGGACGGTGAGCAGTTCGCCGCGGGAGGAGCCCGCGCTGGGGTCGGTGGGTTCGGCGGTGATGGCGCCGAGTTCGGCGACGGTCATCGTCCGCCTGCCGTCGGCGAGCGGGCGGGGGAGGCGGTCCAGCGGGCTCAGCAGGTCGCGGGCCTCGGCGGCCGCGCCGAGGTGGGTGGCGTCCACCGCGATCACCGGGTCGGAGCCGGGGAAGTGCAGCAGGTCCAGCCAGAGGGTCAGCTCGTCGGGGGCGGTGGCGGTGATCTGCCGGTACGCCTCCATCACGGCCGCGCCGTGCTCGATCGGCCACAGCACCCGCCCGCCGTACAGGTGCGGCGCGCGGTGCAGGGACAGCTCCGCGGCGGTGACGATCGCGAAGTCGCCGCCACCGCCCCGCATCGCCCAGAACAGGTCGGGATCGGTGCCGGCGGTGACGCGCCGCGCCCGCCCTTCGGCGTCCACGATGTCGAACGCGGTGACGCTGTCGGCGACCCAGCCGTGGGCGCGGCCGAACCAGCTCAGCCCGCCACCGAGGGCGACGCCGGTGACGCTGACGACCGGCGAGCTCCCGGGCAGGCCGGTCAGTCCGTACGGCGCGGCGGCCGCCTGGAGGCGGCCCGAGGACAGCCCCGCGCCGACGCGGCGCGCCGGGCGTCCGGGTCGATCTCCAGGGCGTCCAGCAGGCGGGTGCGCAGCAGGATCGCGCCGTCCAGGTCTCCGGTGGCGCCATGGCCGTTGGGCTGGGCCGAGACGGTCAGGCCGCGCGCACGGGCGAAGCGGACCAGCGCCGCGACGTCGTCGGCGTCGGCGGCTTCGACCACGGCGGGGACGGACTGCTCGACGGCCAGGTTCCAGGGACGCCGGGCCTGGTCGAAACCGTCGTCTCCGGGCAGCAGGACCCGTCCGCGGACACGGGTGCGCAGGTCGTCCAGTTTGTCGATCATTTTTTCTCCGATCCGGGCGTTCGAGCGGTTCCCACCCTCTTCCGGGGCGATCGGCCGATCAATGGGGCCCTGTGCAAGGATCGTGAAGCCTGGGTTAACGATCCGGAGGGGCGGCATGCTGGAGCGGCACGAGGTGGAGGCGTTCCTGGTTCTCGCCGAGGAACTGCACTTCGGCCGCACCGCCGACCGCCTGCACGTGTCCACCGCCCGGATCAGCCAGATCATCGCCAGGCTGGAACGCCGCGTCGGGGTTCCGCTGTTCAACCGCACCAGCCGCCGGGTGGAGCTGACCGCGGTGGGACGGCGGCTGCACGAGGAGGTCCGCCCGGCCTGGGAGCAGATCACCGCCGCGTTCGAGCGCGCGGTCGAGACCGGCCGCGGCCTGACCGGAACCCTCCGGGTCGCCTTCGTCGGCGCGGCGGGCGGGCAGCTCCTGGCCGGGGCCGCGGAACTGCTCCGCCGGCGCCGCCCCGACTGCGACGTCCTGCTCCGCGAGGCGCAGATGGCCGATCTCATGCCCTGGCTGCGTGACGGGCGCGTCGACTCGCGCTCGGCACCTTCCCCGTCGACGAACCGGACATCGCCACCGGACCGGTCCTGGTCTCCGAGCCCCGCATGCTCGCCGTGCCCTCCCGGCATCCTTTCGCCCGCCGCGCGTCGGTCTCCCTCGAAGACCTGGCCGCGGTGAAGCTGCTCCAGCTGCCGGAGACCCTGCCCGGCTCCCTGCGTGCGGACCGCACCCCGCGCACCACCCCCGGGGGGCGGCCGATCGAGCCCGGGCCGTCGGCCTCGACGTTCACCGAGATGCTCACCCTCATCGGCGCCGGCCACGGGGTCTTCCCGGTCGGCGCCCAGGCCAGGCGCTACTACGCCCGCCCCGACGTCGCCTACGTCCCCATCGGCGACGCCCCGCCGCTGCGCTGGGGGCTGCTGTGGCGGGCCGACGGCGCCACAGCCCGCGTCCGCGCCTTCGCCCAGGCCGCGCAGGACCTGGTCGGCGGGACCGCGGCCGCGACCTGACCGGTGGCCGGGAGGCCGCCGGACGGCCTCCCGGTAGCGCACGGGTCAGAGATCGGGAAAGGGCGGCCGGACGGTCTCCCGGCGGCGCACGGGTCGAAGATCGAGAAGGGGCGGGTGGGAGAATCGCGGCTATGCGCGACATCGTTCTGATCTCCGACTCCCGCGTCGCCTCGATCCCGGTCGAGGAGAACGGCGAGCCGCTGGTCGACGTGCGGGGGCGGCTGCTGGTCGACGGGCGGCCCGCCGATCCGGACGGGGCCTTCGCCCACCTCCGGCGGGGGCTGCTGCTCCGGCTGGAGGAGGCGCAGGCGCAGCTGCCCGCGGGCCACCGGCTGCTGGTGGTGGAGGGGTACCGGCCGATCGCGGCGCAGCGGCGGATCTTCGAGGACTACTCGGCATTCCTTGAGATGAAATTTCCAGACATGTCGCCTGGGTGGATCCGGTCCGCGGCGAGCCGCTACGTCTCACCCGTGGAGGTCGCCCCGCACACCGCGGGCGCGGCGGTGGACCTGACCCTGTGCACCGAGGACGGCGTCGAACTCGACCTGGGCACGCCGCTCAACGCCACCCCGGAGCAGAGCGACGGGGCGTGCTACACCGAGGCCCCCGGCCTGTCCGCCGAGGCCCGCCACCACCGCAAGCTGCTCGGCGCCGCGCTGGAGTCGGCGGGCCTGGTCAACTACCCCACCGAGTGGTGGCACTGGTCCTACGGCGACCGCTACTGGGCGATGGCGACCGGCGCCCGCGCCGCCCTCTACGGCCCCCGCCCGCTCTGACCCGGGGTTCAGCCGGGGAGCGCGGGGGCGCCAGCGCAGGGGGGAGGTCGGGGGGCGGCGGCGATCAGCCGGCCGGCG
>NZ_CDRNDK010000112.1:0-15877 GCF_977012225.1 Planomonospora algeriensis
CACGCGGGCCGCGCCCGGCCGTTCCCGCCGGCACGACCGCCGCCCCGCAGGCCGGCGAGGCCGTTCTCGCCACCTGGCACCAGCTGCTCGACGACGGCCGCCTCCAGGTGGGGGAGCCGTTCCTGGCGGGTACCGCTCCGGTGGCCGAGGCGCTGCTGTCGGCGGCCACCGCGGCGGAGGCGGGCGTCGCCGACGGCGACAAGATCACCGTCACCACCGGGAAGGGCTCGCTGAGCCTGCCGGTGCGGATCGCCGCCCTGCCCGACCGGGTGGTGTGGCTGCCGGCCAACTCCGGCGGCCGCTCGGTGACCCGCGACCTGCGCGCCGCGGCCGGTGACATCGTCAAGATCGGAAGTGCCTCATGAGCGGGATACGGCCCGACGCGGTGAGCGGAGCGGTCCGCGGGGTACGAGCGGTCCGCGTAGCGAACGAGGAGCGGTGAGCTACCTGTGAACACATCTCTTCTTCTCGCGGCCCCGGCTGCCGACCCGAACATGCCGGGCCTCGCCGACTTCGGCAAGGACCCGATCGGGATCATGATCCTCAAGGGCGCCGTCATCTTCGTCGTCCTGATGCTGGGCGTGCTGTTCGGCGTGTGGTTCGAGCGCAAGCTCATCTCCCGCATGCAGAACCGGTACGGCCCCAACCGGGCGGGTAAGTTCGGCCTGCTGCAGTCGGTGGCCGACGGCCTGAAGATGGGTCTGAAGGAAGACCTGATGCCGCGGACCGTGGACAAGGTGATCTACTTCATCGCCCCGGTCGTGCTGGCCACCCCGGCCTTCATCGCCTTCTCGGTCATCCCGATGGGCCCGAAGGTCTCGATCTTCGGCACGGTCACCCCGCTGCAGCTGACCGACCTGCCGGTCGCGGTGCTGCTGGTGCTGGCCATGGCCTCCATCGGCGTCTACGGCATCGTGCTCGCCGGGTGGGGCTCCCGCTCGCCGTACGCGATGCTGGGCGGCCTGCGGGCCAGCGCCCAGGTGGTCTCCTACGAGATCGCGATGGGCCTGTCGTTCGTCGGCGTGTTCCTCTACGCGGGCACGCTCTCCACCTCGGAGATCGTCGCCGCGCAGGCGGAGGGCAACACGATCACGGCGTTCGGCCTGTCGATCCCGATGCCCTCGTGGTACATGGTCCTGCTGATCCCGTCCTTCCTGATCTACATCGTCACCATGCTGGGCGAGACCAACCGGGTCCCCTTCGACCTGCCCGAGGGCGAGGGCGAGCTGGTCGGCGGCTTCCAGACCGAGTACTCCAACTCGCTGAAGTTCGCCGTCATCATGCTCGCCGAGTACGTCAACGTCTTCGTGGTCTCGGCGGTGTCGATCACCCTGTTCATGGGCGGCTGGCGGGCCCCGTTCCCGATCAGCACGTTCTGGCCGGAGGCCAACACCGGCTGGTGGCCGCTGCTCTGGTTCTTCCTGAAGATGGTGCTGCTGTTCGCCTTCTTCATCTGGTGCCGCGCCTCGCTGCCGCGGGTCCGCTACGACCAGCTGATGGCGCTGGGCTGGAAGATCCTCATCCCGATCAACCTCGGCTGGATCATGCTGGTCGCCACCGTCCGCGCCATGCAGCTGCAGGGCACCGACCGGACCGTCGTCATGATCATCGCCTCGGTCGTGGTCGTCGGCGGCTTCGCCATCTGGCTGCGCTTCGACAACGTCCTGCAGAAGCGCAAGGAGGCCAGGGCGGCCCAGGTCGAGGCGGAGTTCCGGCAGCTCGAGGAGGACCCGCACGCCGGCGGGTTCCCCGTGCCGCCGCTCGACCTGCCGCACTACCACGGGGCCGCGGCCGCGCTGGAGTCGCGTGCCGACAAGACTGCGGAGGTTCCCAGTGGGAGCAACTGATTGGCTGAACCCGATCAAGGGGTTCGGCGTGACCTTCCACACGATGTTCAAGAAGGTCGAGACGGTCAACTACCCCGAGGAGAAGCGGCCCACGGCTCCGCGCTTCCACGGCCGGCACCAGCTCAACCGCTGGCCCGACGGCCTGGAGAAGTGCGTCGGCTGCGAGCTGTGCGCCTGGGCGTGCCCGGCCGACGCGATCTTCGTGGAGGGCGCCGACAACACCGAGTCCGAGCGCTTCTCCCCGGGGGAGCGCTACGGGCGCACCTACCAGATCAACTATCTGCGGTGCATCCTGTGCGGCCTGTGCATCGAGGCGTGCCCGACGCGCGCCCTGACGATGACCAACGAGTACGAACTCGCCGACTCGACGCGCGAGGGGCTCATCTACACCAAGGAGATGCTCCTGGCGCCGCTCAGCCCCGGCATGGAGGCCCCGCCCCACGCCATGCGCCTCGGCGAGACCGAAGAGGACTACTACCGGCTGGGACGTACCAATGGGTGAGGCCATCACGTTCTGGGTGCTGGCGGTCGTTTCCGTGGCCGCCGCGCTCGGGCTCGTCTTCAGCCGCAAGGCGGTCTACTCGGCGCTGATGCTGGGCGTGGTCATGCTCTCGCTGGCCGTGCTCTACGCCGTCCAGGACGCGCCCTTCCTCGCCGCGGTGCAGATCATCGTCTACACCGGCGCCGTCATGATGCTCTTCCTGTTCGTGCTGATGCTGGTCGGCGTGGACTCCTCCGACTCCCTGGTGGAGACGATCAGGGGTCAGCGCTTCTGGGCGATCCTCGCGGGCCTGGGCTTCGCCGCCCTGCTGGCCCTCGCGATCGGCAACGTGGTGTTCGCCCCGGCGGTGGGCGTCGGCCAGGTGACGCAGGCCAAGGGCGGCAACATCCCCGCCCTGGCAGAGATGATCTTCACCAGGCACGTCTTCGCCTTCGAGGTCACCTCGGCGCTGCTGATCACCGCGGCGCTCGGCGCGATGGTGCTGGCCCACCGCGAGCGGGTCCGGCCCAAGGCCACCCAGCGCGACCTGGCCCGCGCCCGCTTCTCCGGCCCGCAGCCCTCGCCGCTGCCCGGTCCGGGCACCTACGCCCTGCACAACGCCATCGACATGCCGGCCCTGCTGCCGGACGGCTCGGTCTCGGCCAAGTCGATCAACCGGGTCCTCGCCCGGCACGAGCTGGAAGAGGACTTCGCGCCGACCGACCCGGAGAAGGCCGCCATGATCAGGGAGGCCCTGGCCAAGGGCGAGGCCGAGGAGCGGGAGCACGGCGTCGAGCCGGAGCAGCCGATCCAGGCCAAGGACGCGGTCATCAAGGAGGACGGCCAGTGACCACCCACTACCTGGTGCTCTCCGCGCTGCTGTTCGCGATCGGGGCCGTCGGCGTGCTGCTGCGGCGCAACGCGATCGTGGTGTTCATGTGCGTGGAGCTCATGCTCAACGCCTGCAACCTGGCGTTCGTCACCTTCGCCCGGCAGCACGGCAACCTGGACGGCCAGCTCATCGCGTTCTTCGTGATGGTGGTGGCCGCGGCGGAGGTCGTGATCGGCCTCGCCATCATTGTGATGATCTTCCGAACCCGCAGGTCGGCGTCCGTGGACGACGCCAACCTGCTGAAGTACTAAGAGGTGGCCGGTGGAATCTCCTGTTGAGATCGTCCAGCACACCGGTGGGGCGATCGGCTACTCCTGGCTGATGATCGCGCTGCCGCTGCTCGGCGCCGCGATCCTCCTGCTGGGCGGGCGCCGTACCGACCGGTGGGGTCACCTCCTCGGCGTCGCGATGTCGCTGGGCGCCTTCGCGGTGGCCGTCGCCTCCTTCGTCCAGCTGCTCGCCCTGAATCCGGGCGAGCGCCGCCGCGGCATCGAGCTGTTCGAGTTCATCCCCGGCATGGCGGACATGGGGCTGCTGATCGACCCGCTGTCGATCAGCTTCGCTCTGCTGATCACCGGTGTGGGTTCGCTGATCCACATCTACTCGATCGGCTACATGTCGCACGACCACGACCGCCGCCGGTTCTTCTCCTACCTGAACCTGTTCGTCGCGGCCATGCTCCTGCTGGTGCTCTCGGACAACTACCTCGGCCTGTTCGTCGGCTGGGAGGGCGTGGGCCTGGCCTCCTACCTGCTGATCGGCTTCTGGCAGTTCAAGTCCAGCGCGGCCACCGCCGCCAAGAAGGCGTTCATCGTCAACCGCGTCGGCGACTTCGGCCTGCTGATCGGCATCTTCACGATCTGGACGACGTTCGGCTCGCTCGCCTTCCGCGACCTCGGCGCCGACGTGGCCACCCAGGCCTCCGAGGGCACGCTGACCGCGATCGGCCTGCTGCTGCTCGTCGGCGCCTGCGGAAAGTCGGCCCAGTTGCCGCTGCAGGCCTGGCTGCTGGACGCGATGGAGGGCCCGACCCCGGTCTCGGCCCTGATCCACGCCGCGACCATGGTCACCGCCGGCGTCTACCTCGTCGTGCGCTCCGGCGCCTTCTTCGAGGCCGCCCCGACCGCGCAGCTGGTCGTCACCATCGTCGGCGTCGCCACGCTGCTCGCCGGTGCGATCATCGGTTGCGCGAAGGACGACATCAAGAAGGGCCTGGCCGGTTCGACGATGTCGCAGATCGGCTACATGATGCTCGGCGCGGGCCTCGGCCCGGCGGGCTACGCCTTCGCGATCGGCCACCTGATCACCCACGGCTTCTTCAAGGCCAACATGTTCCTCGGCGCCGGCTCCGTCATGCACGCCATGAACGACGAGGTCGACATGCGCCGCTACGGCGCGCTGTTCCAGGTCATGAAGATCACCTCGGTGACGTTCATCATCGGCTACCTGGCCATCATCGGCTTCCCGCTGCTCTCCGGTTACTACACCAAGGAGGGCATCATCGAGACGGCGATGCACCACAACCCGGTCCTGGGCTGGCTCGCCGTGCTGGGCGCCGGACTGACCGGCTTCTACATGTCGCGGATGGTCTTCATGACCTTCTTCGGCAAGAAGCGCTGGGCCGACGACGCGCACCCGCACGAGTCGCCCGCGGTGATGACCTGGCCGCTGATCATCCTGTCGATCGGCTCGATCGGCCTGGGCGCCTTCCTGGTCCTGGGCAACCGGTTCGCGACCTTCCTCACCCCGGCCGTCGGCGCGCCCGCCGAGCTGCCCGAGCCGCACGTCTTCGGGGTCGGCCCCGCCGCCCTGGCCACGCTCGCCCTGGTCGCCGCCGGCGCCGCCTTCGCGTGGATGCGGTACGGCGCCGCCGAGGTGCCCGCCGTCGCCCCGCGCGGCTCCTTCCTCACCACCTTCGCCCGCCGCGACCTGTACGGCGACGCCCTGAACGAGTCGCTGTTCATGCGGCCCGGCCAGTGGCTGACCCGCCTGTCGGTGTTCCTCGACAACCGGGGCATCGACGGCCTGGTCAACGGTCTGGCCGCGGGCATCGGCGGGACCTCCGGACGGCTGCGCCGCGTGCAGACCGGCTACGTCCGCTCGTACGCGTTGTCCATCTTCTTCGGTGCCGCAGTGGTCGTCGGAGCGCTGCTCTACGTAGGGAACATGTGATGCCCTGGCTCTCGATACTGATGGCCGTGCCCGTACTGGGCGCGGTCGGGGTGGCGTGCCTCCCCAAGGGCAGCCACAAGCCCGCCAAGCAGCTCGCGCTGCTGGTCTCGCTGGTGGTGCTCGGCCTGACCGTCGCGATGGCGGTCCAGTTCAGCCCGAACGGGCAGCGCTTCCAGTTCACCGAGACCTACAGCTGGATCCCGGCCTTCGGCGTGAACTACGGCGTCGGCGTGGACGGCATCGCCCTGGTGCTGATCGCGCTGTCGGCGGTCCTCGTGCCGATCGTGATCCTGGCCTCCTGGCACGACACCGACGGGCCCGCGCCCGACGGCAGGAGCGACGCCCCGGCGCCCAAGCGCTCCGCGAAGACCTACTTCGCGCTGCTGCTGGTGCTGGAGGCGATGATGATCGGCGTCTTCGCGGCGACCGACATCTTCCTGTTCTACGTGTTCTTCGAGGCCATGCTCATCCCGATGTACTTCATGATCGGGTCGTACGGCGGGGTGCAGCGGTCCTACGCCGCGGTGAAGTTCCTGCTCTACTCGCTCTTCGGCGGCCTGCTCATGCTGGTCGCGGTGATCGCGCTCTACGTGGTCGCCGAGAAGAACACCTTCATGTTCCCCGAGCTGATCGGCGTCATCCAGGACCCGACCACGCAGAAGTGGCTGTTCGCCGGCTTCTTCATCGCGTTCGCGGTCAAGGCGCCGCTCTGGCCGTTCCACACCTGGCTGCCCGACGCCGCCGCGCAGGCCCCGGCCGGCGCGGCCGTGCTGCTGGTCGGCGTGCTGGACAAGGTCGGCACGTACGGCATGCTCCGCTTCTGCCTGGAGCTGTTCCCGGACGCGTCGAAGTTCTTCACCCCGCTGGTGATCGTGCTCTCGGTGGTCGGCATCATCTACGGCGCCATCGTGGCCATCGGCCAGACCGACATGAAGCGCCTGATCGCCTACACCTCGATCTCGCACTTCGGCTTCATCGCGCTGGGCGTCTTCGCGATGACGCAGAACGCGCAGGCCGGCGCCACGCTCTACATGGTCAACCACGGCTTCTCCACCGGCGCGCTGTTCCTGGTCGCCGGGTTCCTGATCCACCGCCGCGGCTCGGCCCAGATCGCCGACTACGGCGGCGTGCAGAAGGTCGCCCCGCTGCTCGCGGGCGCCTTCCTGATCGCCGGCCTGTCCGGTCTCGCCCTGCCGGGCCTGTCCTCGTTCGTCAGCGAGTTCATGGTCCTCATCGGCACCTACGAGCGCTACGCGATCCCGGCGATCATCGGCGCGCTCGGCGTGATCCTGGCGGCCATCTACATCCTGTGGATGTACCAGCGCATGATGAACGGGCCCACGGCCGAGAAGGTCAAGGGCTTCACCGACCTCAACGGCCGGGAGAAGTGGGTGGTGGCCCCGCTGATCGCGGCGATCATCGCGCTCGGCTTCTTCCCCAAGCCGGTGCTCGACGTGATCAACCCCGCGGTGGACAAGACGCTGGACAGCGCCCAGGTGCTGGACAAGCAGCCGGCCTCCACCGCCGCTGAGAAGAAGGGGGCCGGCCAGTGAACGGCACCACCATTCCGGCGCCGACGATCGAATACGCCCTGCTCGCGCCGATGCTGATCGTCTTCGGCGCGGCGATCGTCGGCGTGCTGGTCGAGGCGTTCTTCCCGCGCTACCTGCGCAAGTCGGTCCACGTGCCGCTGACGCTGCTGGCGCTGGCCGGGGCCTTCCTGATGACCGTCCTGCAGGTGGTCAGGGAGGGCGTGCCGACCACCCCGTCCGCCATGGGCGCGGTCGCGGTGGACGGGCCCGCCCTGTTCATCTGGGGCCTCATCCTGGTCCTGGCGATCGTCAGCACGCTCCTCATCAACGACGAGGACCAGTTCGTCGCGCAGGCCGCGGCCGTACCGGGCAGCGCCGACGAGGAGGAGGCGGTCCGCAGCGGGTACGCCCAGACCGAGGTCTACCCGCTGCTGCTGTTCTCCGTCGGCGGCATGATGCTCTTCCCCGCCTCCAACGACCTGCTGATCATGTTCGTGGCGCTGGAAGTGCTCTCCCTGCCGCTGTACCTGCTCTGCGGCCTGGCCCGCCGGCGCCGCCTGCTCTCGCAGGAGGCCTCGGTCAAGTACTTCCTGCTCGGCGCGTTCTCCTCGGCCTTCTTCCTGTACGGCATGGCCCTGGTGTACGGCTACGCCGGCTCGCTCGACCTGAAGGCCATCAGCGCCGCGCTGGGCACGGTCAGCGGCCAGAACACGCTGCTGCTGGCCGGCACCGCGATGCTCGGCGTCGGCCTGCTCTTCAAGATCGGCGCGGCGCCGTTCCAGGCCTGGAAGCCCGACGTCTACCAGGGCGCGCCCACCGCGGTCACCGCCCTGATGGCCTCCACCGTCCTGGTGTCGGCCTTCGGCGCGCTGCTGCGGGTCTTCTGGGTCGCCCTGGGCAACCTGGACTGGGACTGGCGCCCGGTGATGTGGGGCGTCGCCATCCTGACCATGATCGTCGGTGCGATCCTGGCCATCACCCAGACCGACATCAAGCGCATGCTGGCCTACTCGTCGATCGCGCACTCGGGCTTCATCCTGACCGGCGTGATCGCGACGGGCGCCTTCGAGCAGAACCAGAGCGCCCTCTCGGCGATCCTGTTCTACCTGGCGGCGTACGGCTTCACCACGGTCGGCGCCTTCGCCGTGGTGACGATGGTCCGCGACGCGGGCGGCGAGGCCGGGCACCTGTCCCGGTGGGCCGGCCTCGGCAAGCGGGCCCCGATCCTGGCGGGCATCTTCGCGTTCTTCCTGCTGGCCTTCGCCGGCATCCCGCTGACCAGCGGGTTCTTCGGGAAGTACGCGGTGTTCTCCGCCGCGGTCGCGGGCGACGCGCTGCCCCTGGTCGTCGTGGGCGTGGTGACCTCGGCCATCGCGGCGTTCTTCTACGTCCGCGTGATCGTGCTGATGTTCTTCAGCGAGCCGGCGGCCGACGGGCCGACCATCGCGACGCCCACCATCGGCACCTCGGCTGTGGTCGCCCTCGCGGCAGCGGCTACCGTAGTCCTCGGAGTCTTCCCGCAGCCGGTCCTGGACCTGGCCGGCGAGGCGGCTTCGGCCCTGTTCATTCGCTAGGAAGTGTAGGAACCCATGGCTGCGCCACCGGTTGTCGATCTCCCGCTCGTCGACGAGCGGCTGGCGCAGGACCTGGCCGCGGGCCTGGCCGAGGTGGAGAAGCTGCTGCGGTCCTCGGTGGAGAGCGAGGACGCCTTCGTCACGGAGGCGTCCAGGCACCTCATCGAGGCCGGCGGCAAGCGCTTCCGGGCCATGCTCGTGCTGCTCGCCGCGCAGTTCGGCACGCAGGACGCCCCCGGGGTGGTCCCCGGGGCCGTGGTCATCGAGCTGACCCACCTGGCCACGCTCTACCACGACGACGTCATGGACGAGGCCCCGGTCCGCCGGGGCTCGGAGTCGGCCAACGCCCGGTGGAACAACACCGTGGCCATCCTGACCGGCGACTACCTGTTCGCCCAGGCCTCGGAGATCCTCGCCGACCTCGGCCCGGACATCATCCGCATCCAGGCCCAGACCTTCTCCCGGCTGGTCCGCGGCCAGATCCGCGAGACCATCGGCCCCCGCGACGGGGATGATCCGGTGCGGCACTACATCGAGGTGCTGGCCGACAAGACCGGCTCGCTGATCGCCACCTCCGGGCGCTTCGGCGCCCTGCTGAGCGGCGCCGCGCCCGACGTGGTCGAGCGCCTGGCGAACGCCTGCGAGGCCATCGGCGTCGCCTGGCAGCTCAGCGACGACCTGCTGGACGTCGCCTCCGAGTCCACCGAGTCCGGCAAGACGCCCGGCACCGACCTGCGCGAGGGCATCCGGACGCTCCCGGTGCTCTACGTCCTGTCCGGCGACGACCCCGCCGACGCCCGGCTGCGGGAGCTGCTGTCCGGACCGGTGGCCGAGGACGACGTCGAGGAGACCCTGGCGCTGCTGCGGGCCAACCCGGCCATGGACCGGGCCCGCGCCGAGCTGGTCGCCTGGGCCGACCGCGCCCGCGCGGACCTGGCGGGCCTGCCCGACATCCCGGCCCGCGCCGCCTACCTCGCCCTCTGCGACTACGTCGTCGAGCGCTCCGGCTGATCCGACCGGTTCCGCTCGGCGGCATTTCCTTGCGTGTGCATCTGTTGCATGAGCAGGTAGGCTCGCTGCCAGGTGCTCAGAGGTAAGGAGGGCTCACAATGACGTGGGACCGTTTCGCCCTGCTGTACGCGCGTGTGGAGACCGAACTGGCCAAGGCGCTCCAGCGCGGCCACGGCCTGGGCCTGTCGGAGTACCGCGCGCTCAAGCGGCTCGCCGCCGCTCCGGACGGCGAACTGCGGATGCAGGAGCTGGCCGAGGCGGTCGGGCTGAACCAGAGCTCGGTGACCCGCCTCATCGCCCGGCTGGAGGAGGCGGGGCTGACCCGCCGCGACCTGTGCGCGGCAGACCGCCGCGGCGTCTACTCGGTGATCACGGGTGAGGGGCGGGCCCGGCTGGGCGAGGCCTCGCCCACCTACGAGCGCTCCCTGGAGACCGCCCTGGACCGCGCCGGCACCGACCCGGAACTGCAGCCGCTGGTGGCCGCCGTCCGGGGCCTCGGGGCCGCAGCCGGGCGCTAGGCCGGGCCGGTACGGCAGGCCCGGATGTCCGGGTGGTTCGGCGGGTCAGGCCGTCGCGGGCTCCAGCCGCTCGGCGCGGCGGGCCGCCTGGGCGGCGCGGGCGGTGCGGAGGCTGTCGTAGGTGAAGACCGACAGGGCCAGCCAGACGATGGCGAACCCGGCCCAGCGGCTCGGCGGCATCACCTCGTGGGCGACGAACACGCCGCAGAGGAACTGCAGGACCGGGGCGATGTACTGCAGCAGGCCGATCGTGGTGAGCGGGACGCGGATCGCGGCCGCGGAGAAGCAGATGAGCGGGACGGCGGTGATCACGCCCGCCCCGGCGAGCAGCAGCGCGTGCCCCGCGCCCGCGCTCCCGAAGGTGCCGGTGCCCTGCTGAGTGAGATAGCCCAGGTAGCCCAGGGCGGGCAGCAGCAGGACGAGCGTCTCGACCGCCATGCTCTCCGCCGCGCCGACCTGGGCGGTCTTCTTGACCAGGCCGTAGGTGCCGAAGCTGGCGGCCAGGACCATCGCGATCCAGGGCAGCCGGCCGTAGTCCAGGGTGAGCACGACGACGGCCGCGGCGCCGAGCCCGACCGCCGCCCACTGCAGCGGGCGCAGCCGCTCCTTGAGCAGGAAGACGCCGAAGAGCACGCTGACCAGCGGGTTGATGAAGTAGCCCAGGGCGCTCTCGACGACGTGCCCGGTGTTCACCGCGTAGATGTAGACGCCCCAGTTGACCGTGATGATCAGCGCGGCGAGGGCCAGGAGGCCGATCTTGCGGGGGGTGCGGGCGATCTCCCGGATCCACGACCAGTGCCGCCGCACCGCGAGGATGGCGACGACCGCGACGAGCGACCACGCCATGCGGTGGGCCAGGATCTCCAGGGCGCTGGAGGGCTTGAGCAGCGGCCAGTAGAGCGGGAACAGGCCCCACATGCTGTAGGCGGCGATGCCGTACAGGACTCCGCGGCGGGATTCAGGCATGTCACTCATTTTGACTGCTTACCATTTTTAACACAAATTAGCAGTTCTGATGCGATCGTTAAGCGTTGCTTATGGGAACATCGGGCGGTCCGGCGCGGTTGAGCAGAGCGGAGTAAGGCGACAGGAGGAGGTTCCGATGGGCTGGCTCTTCGGCAGAGAGAAGACGTCCATGGTGTCCCCGGAGAACGCGCTTCCCGGACGGGACGAGCGCATGCCGGTGCCCGCGCGGCACATGGTCCTCGACGCCCCGCTGGCCCCGCCGTACCCCGGCGACGTCGAGATCGCCGACTTCGGCCTCGGCTGCTTCTGGGGGGCCGAGCGCAAGTTCTGGCAGACCCCCGGCGTCGTGTCCACCTCGGTCGGCTACGCGGGCGGCCACACCCCCAACCCGACCTACGAGGAGGTCTGCAGCGGGCTCACCGGCCACACCGAGGTGGTCCGGGTCGTCTTCGACCCGGCCGAGGTGTCGTACGAGGAGCTGCTGCGGGTCTTCTGGGAGAACCACGACCCCACCCAGGGCATGCGCCAGGGCAACGACGTCGGCACGCAGTACCGCTCGGCGGTCTACTTCCACTCCCCGGAGCAGGAGAAGTCCGCCCTCGCCTCCCGCGACGCCTACCAGAAGGTCCTCACCGAGGCCGGCCACGGCCCGATCACCACGGAGATCGCCCCGTTCGGTGAGTACTACTTCGCGGAGGAATATCACCAGCAATATCTGTTCAAGAACCCCGGCGGCTACTGCGGCATCGGCGGCACCGGGGTCTCCTGTCCGGTCGGCATCGCGCCCGCCGGGGAGTGAACAAGGCGGTATTCGACGAGGTGTCGGTCCTGTGGACGGAGCACAGGGGGCTGACCTTCCCCGACGACCTGCGCAGGGTAGAGGTCCACGGCGAGCCGGTGGCGTACCTGGACTTCTGCAAGGCGGGTCCGCTGACCGGCTATGTAGGGAGTCAGCGAGGGGCGTTGGACCCTGCTCAGTTCCGCGTCGCGAGGAGGTGCGCCCGCGATCTGCGGGCGCTCCTGCGCCGACGCGATGGCCGGACCTATGTCGTCCGCCTGCTCCAGATCGCCGACCTGATCACCGGTGATGCGGCTCGGGAAGCTCACCACGAAGAGTGACAGCGGCGACAACTTTCATTACAGGGTCAAGGGCCGCCTGTCGGCGGCCGCAGAGTCATTGCCGAAGACTTCCGTTCGCGTTCACGTTCCCGCAGGGACGCGTAGAACAGCCAGACCAGCGCCATAGAGAAGGCGATCCCCACAGGAACACGGACCCATGGACTGGAGACGTCGCTCAAAGACGGGTTGACCACAAACGCGGCGGCGAGAGTCGCCCACCAGGCGCGGTCGTAGCGCCGACACCTTCCGGAGGAGGCTGCGTCCATGCTCATGTCGTGAGGATATGCGGGCCTTCGCCCTGGTCAGGAGCGTCGAGCTTCGGCCGAGAGCATGCTCCCGCCGCCGGTTGCCGAATTGTTCTTATAGGTGATCAAGGCGGCGGCGCACCGCGCCGCCGCACGGCCCAGCGTCGCGGACCCCGGCCGCGCATGCGGCCTGGGGGCCGGTCACGGCCGGGGCCGCACTCGGGCCGCCCACCGACCGCCGGCCCCGCCGTACCCAACCAACCCGCCGCACTGGGGCCACACCGCCACCTCGCTCGAATCAGCACCGCCCTCCTCAGTCTCGACCCAGAGGGCTGTCCTACGGGATCCTCCGGCTCATAACATCGACCCCTATGCTCCGGAACCTCTTTCTCACCGCAGGAACCCTCCTCATCCTCACCGGCCTCTACAAGATTGTGTTCTCTCCCCCCGGTCTCTACTGGAGCTATGGCGGCGGGAACGAAAGCTCTACACCCGCATCCTTTGCCTTGGTCGCGCTGAGCGAGCCTCTTCTTCTCGTCTTCGGAGGTACTGGGATGATGCTCGGCGCCATCGCAGCAGCCATCACGCCTAATGGGAAAACCGCCTCCGGCGGGGGCCTCCGACTCCGGGATGATCAGCAGCGGCACGAGCCGGAATCGTAAGAGCTGAGGTAGAGGCCTGATCATCCCGTCTGCCATCGACCCGGGACAAGCCGAGCAGACCACGGGCCGGGGCGCCAGGTCGTTCGTCCAGTAGGGCGCTCCACCTGGCGCCCCGGCCCGTGCCCTGCTTCCCCTGCGGGCGGGTCGACGGCAGACGGGATGATCAGGCGGGCGGAGTACGCAGCGCGAGGCCGCATGCTCTCTATGCTGCGGTACAGCGCAGCGATCAGAGAAAGGCCAGAGATGTCCGATCGAAGCACCTGGACCATGCACCACTTCTCCCGATCCACCCCGAAAGGACCAGAGCAAGGAGACGTGCCCGCGCTCCTTCGCAGCGTCGCAGACTCCATCGAGGAACTGGGCAACGTCGAAATCTACGACCTGATCCTGCACAACGAGATCACCGAGAACGGCCACTGGCCGAGCATCACCGTGTATTACGACTACCCCAGCGACGACACCTGACCTGGGGTTCGGCTCTGATCGTCGTGCAATTAGCGTGCAATTAGACAGGGTGACGAGGGGTCAACCACGGTCACTCACGACCGGTCGAACGCCCAGCTCAGCCGCTCCACGAGGCATGATCGATGCACTTCCCAAGCTGACAGCGCGGGTTCGATTCCCGTCGCCCGCTCCACACACCGAGACCCAGGTCGAGGAATCCCTAACCGGGCCCCATCCCTTCTCCCCTTGACCGTCACTGAAGGTTACCCTCGCGAGGTTGTCGGATCACGAGTGATCCGAGTGCCGACGTCCTCACCCTGGCAGATCGCCTTCATAACGCCCATCGCCGCCACGTCGAATACATGCATGAGGAGCCCTTGCTCGTTGGCAAGCACGAAGGCGCTCTCGTCCATGACCCTTACCCCGGCCGCCAGAGCCTCCCGGTAGGTCAGGGTGGTGTATCGCTTGGCGTCCGGGTTGGCGTTCGGGTCACTGTCATACACGCCGTCGACACCGCGCTTGGCCACCAGCAGCGCATCCGCTTCAAGCTCCAGAGCCCGCTGAACAGCGGGATAGTCCGTCGTGACGTACGGCTGGCCGATGCCGCCGGCGAGCAGCACGATCAGCCCTCGCCGGAGGTGCCGGTCGGCACGAAGCCGGATGAACGGCTCCGCCACGCTCTGCATGGGCACGGCGGTCATCACCCGCACATCTGCTTGCGAACGTGCGGTGAGCACTCCACGCAACATCAACGCGTTCATCACCGTGCCGAGCATGCCGATGTTGTCGGCCTCAGCCCGGCCGATCCCCCATCCCTCGGCCATCCTGCCGCGGAAGTAGTTGCCGCCCCCGATGACCACCGCGACCTCGACACCCAGCGCATGGACGGCAAGGATCTCATCCGCCAGCTGAGCCAGACGCGCGGGATCAGTGCCCCAACCGGCATCTCCCGCCAGTGCCTCGCCGCTCAGCTTGACGACGACACGTGAGTAACGTTCCATTCCGTTCCCTTCGAGGCCACACCGTCGGCGACCTGATCAAGAATACGAGGTAGGACCTCGTAAGGAGAGCACCGAACATCAAGTTCAAGGGGCGTGCCAGATTCGTGTCAGAACAGGCGGGGAACCTCAGTCACTCATGGGGACTCGCAGTCAACCGCCCCGCTCTGACCTGCACCCCCGTTTTCCCAGCTCAACCCGGCGTGACCAGTAGCCGGTTCCCAAGCTGACAGCGCGGGTTCGATTCCCGTCACCCGCTCCACGCACCGAGGCCCCGGTCAGGGAGAGAATCCCGACTCGGTCCTTGATCGTTTCTAGAGCCTGCGAGCCCTCCCCGGATTCACCGCCAGTGCGGTGAATCCGGGAGTCTCTCCGTCTCTCCTCTGTAAGCTCATGGCCAGCGAGAGGAGCCGCCACATGACCGCGCAGCCACAGGACTTCCCCGCTTCCATCCCACCGGCACCGGAGAAGAACCTGCGTGCCATCCGCGCCGCTCTGGTCATGTCTCAAGACCGCGATGCATTCGACGCCGGGCTCAGAGCCGTACTCGATGAAGTCCGGGTCGGCCTGGATCTCAGCGCGCTGAACGCCTTCGTCCACCGCTGGTGGATCTCCGCGTGCGACTCGGCGAAGGACCCCGAAGGACGCCGCCAGATGCACGCCAGGGCCGAGCAGATCATCGTCGGTGAACCATCCCGCCGGGGCAGACCGTGGCGTGAGGTTCTGACGGAGCGCGGAATCGAGCTGTAGGTGTACCACGTCCTGCTCGACCCGATCATCGAGGAACAGATCGCCGAACTCCCTGAGGAAGCCCTGCGCCCGCTCGCGGAACTGCTCGCCCTCCTGGAGATCGCGCCGTGGAGCGGGCGACCGTACAACCCGGCCGACCCCAAGGCGAACATGCTCACCCACGCCTTCGGTGAACGGGGTCTCGCGACGTACATCGCGCTGGACGAACAACGCGAGGTCTACCTCATCCGGATCGAATGGCCGTAACGGCTTCGCATCCGGGCTACCACCCCACCCCACCTCACACGGGTACCGGACGGCCGCTGCCTTTCCGGGTGGAGACCAACGGTTCCAGCAGCGCCCATTCCGCGTCGGCGAGATCGGCCGGGTAGGGGCGTCGGGGGTTGGGCATGGGGGATCTCCCCCGCCCGGCAACGCGCGTCCTCCGCGGCCCGTCCGGCTGTCAGCTGGCCTGGTAGGCGTCTTCCAGCTCGTGCCGGTCAGCGGGGAGCAGGACCTCACCACGGCCAACGCCGTACCCGAGGCGTCCCGGATCGCGCCGTAGACGGCCAGCAGCGGCGTGTTCTTCGGCATGCCGAGTCTCTCGGCCTCGTCGCTCGCGAGCATGCGGGCGGTGATCTGGATTCCTCTACCCTGTCGCCGTGCCCACCGACATCTACGGCTTCA
>NZ_CDRNDK010000113.1:0-15757 GCF_977012225.1 Planomonospora algeriensis
GCCTGCGCCGGGTGGCACGCTTCGGCGGCGCCTCCTCCTGACGGGGCGGGGCCTGCGCGGACGCCTCCTCCCGGACCGGGGCCTGTGGGCTCCCGGGGCCTGTGCGACCTCGGCGGCCGGCTCCGGCCGCGAGCCGGCTCCGGAGCGGGCTCCAGATCCTCCGGCTCCGGCGGCGGCCCGCGGGCCTGCTGGCGGCTCGCCGGCGACGCGGCTGAACTGTCTTTTCCGTTATGTCCCCGGCAGGGCCATTGGCCCCGACGTTGGGCTCGTTGTCGAGCATGCGGGCGCTCTCCCGTCAGCTCCCGGGCGCGTCTCCGCGCCGCGCGGGAGCTCTCGTCTCTCGCTGTCCGCCGGGCCGAGGCCCGGCGCCAAGTCCTATAGGTCGCCGCCGACGTGCTCGCTCACCGGTTCCGTTTCGCCGCCGCGCGAATTGTCGCGGTCCAGGCCGAACGGATCGGCGGGCGCACCGGTGCGCACGTCCAGCGGCCCCTGCGCCAGCCTGGTCACCTCGGGAGGGACCGGCGGCGCGAAGTCGGCCACGAGACGCAATCCAGTGAGAACGTCGTCGGGTCGAACGGCAGGAGTTGCGTGCCGTACAACCATGCGAAGTATGACACATGACTGACTGGACGCTTGACCTGCTGTTGTCTCCGCTTCCTCCGCGGCCTCGAGGCTCACCACCGCCTCACGCGCGTCGAAGCGGCGCATCCCCTTCTTCGTCAGGCGCTCCACCTCGATCCGCTCGGCGGCGTTGAACCGCTCCACCGCCGCCCTGGCCAGGGCCGGGTCCGCGCCGGGCAGCCGGATCCGCCACTCCGAGCACTCCAGCCGGTCGGCCAGGCTGCCGGGGCCGGCCTCGATGACGTCGAGCACGTCCAGACCCGGCGGGAGGGACGCGTCCAGGGCGGCGCGCAGGCCGTCGGGATCGCACTCCCTCGTCACACTGATCTCGAGGTACTCGGCCTCGCTGGCGACCCCGGTCGGAGCGGCCGCTCGACGTAGGAGATCTTCGGGTGGGGCGAGAAGCCCGCGCTGAACGCCACCGGGACGTCCGCGCGCCGGAGCGCGCGCTCCAGGGCCCGGGAGATGTCACGGTGGCTGGTGAAACGCAGGCGGCCGCGCTTGGCGTAGCGCACGCGCAGGCGCTGCGCCACGGGTGCGGGCGGAGGCCCGTCGGGAACGGGTTTCAGAGTGCTGTCATCCTTTCTGGTCGCGGTCGTCCGCCTCGCGGCGGGTGGGCCGTGCCCGGCACGGCCCACCTCAGACAACCGCCGATGAGGCGGGCTTCTTCCCCGGAAAGAGGCGCGGCGCCGCGGCGCCGCGCGTCACACGACGGTCAGCGGCAGGAGCTTCCTGCCCGTCGGGCCGATCTGGATCTCGGTGCCCATCGTCGGGCAGACGCCGCAGTCGTAGCACGGCGTCCAGCGGCAGTCCTCGACCTCGACGTCGTTCACGGCGTCCTGCCAGTCCTGCCAGAGCCACTCGCGGTCGAGGCCGGCGTCGAGGTGGTCCCAGGGCAGGACCTCGTTCTCCTCGCGCTCGCGCGTGGTGTACCAGTCGACGTCGACCCCCGGCCTCGGCCGCGGCGTCCATCCAGCGCTGGTAGGAGAAGTGCTCGCTCCAGCCGTCGAACCGGCCGCCGGCCTCCCAGACCGCCCGGATGACGGCGCCCACCCGGCGGTCGCCCCGGGAGAGCAGGCCCTCCACGATCGAGGGCTTGCCGTCGTGGTAGCGCAGGCCGATCGCGCGGCCGTACTCCTTGTCGCCGCGCAGGGCGTCCTTCAGCGCCGCAAGGCGGCGGTCGACCGTCTCGTGGTCGGCCTGGGCCGCCCACTGGAACGGCGTGTGCGGCTTGGGCACGAACCCGCCGATGGAGACCGTGCAGCGGACGTCCCGCGAGCCGGTGGCCTCCCGGCCCGCCTTGATGACCTTCTTGGCCAGGTCGGCGATGCCGAGGACGTCGGCGTCCTCCTCGGTGGGCAGGCCGCACATGAAGTAGAGCTTCACCTGCCGCCAGCCCTGGCTGTAGGCCGTGGTGACGGTCCGGATCAGGTCCTCCTCGGTGACCATCTTGTTGATCACCTTGCGCATCCGCTCGGAGCCGCCCTCGGGGGCGAACGTCAGACCGGACCTGCGGCCGTTGCGGGAGAACTCGTTGGCCAGGTCGATGTTGAAGGCGTCGACCCGGGTCGAGGGCAGCGAGAGCGAGGTGTTGGTCCCCTCGTAGCGGTCGGCCAGGCCCTTGGCGACGTCGCCGATCTCGGAGTGGTCGGCGCTGGAGAGGCTGAGCAGCCCGACCTCGTTGAAGCCGGACGCCTTGACGCCGGCGTCGACCATGTCGCCGATCGTGGTGATGGACCGCTCCCGCACCGGGCGGGTGATCATCCCCGCCTGGCAGAAGCGGCAGCCCCGCGTGCAGCCGCGGAAGATCTCCACGCTGAACCGCTCGTGCACGGTCTCGGCCAGCGGGACCAGCGGCTTCTTCGGGTACGGCCACTCGTCCAGGTCCATGACGGTGTGCTTGTGCACCCGCCACGGCACACCCGGGCGGTTCGGCGCGACCCGCCGGATCCGGCCGTCGGGGTGGTAGTCGACGTCGTAGAACCTCGGCACGTAGACCCCGCCGGACTCGGCCAGCCGCATCAGCAGCTCGTCGCGCCCGCCGGGCGAGCCCTCGGCCTTCCACTCGCGAATGACCTCGGTGATCGCGATGGCGATCTGCTCCCCGTCACCCAGCACCGCGGCGTCGAGGAAGTCGGCGATCGGCTCCGGGTTGAAGGCGGCGTGGCCGCCGGCGAGCACGATCGGGTCGTCGTCGCCGCGGTCGGCGGCCCTCAGCGGGATCCCCGCCAGGTCCAGCGCGGTCAGCATGTTGGTGTAGCCGAGCTCGGTGGAGAAGGAGAGCCCCAGCACGTCGAACGCCCGCACCGGCCGGTGCGCGTCGACGGTGAACTGCGGGACGCCCTCGGCGCGCATCAGCGCCTCCAGGTCCGGCCAGACCGCGTAGGTCCGCTCGGCGAGCGTCTCCGGCAGCTCGTTGAGGATCTCGTAAAGGATCTGGACGCCCTGGTTGGGCAGCCCCACCTCGTAGGCGTCGGGATACATCAGAGCCCAACGGACCCCCGCGGAGTCCCAGTCCTTGACGGTCGAGTTGAGCTCACCCCCGACGTACTGGATCGGCTTCTGCACCTTGGGCAGGAGCGCTTCCAGGCGGGGAAACAGTGACTCGACAGGCATACCTTCAAGGGTATCGGCCTAGAGAGGGTGCCACGGGCGGTCGTCGCGCGCTCGCAGCGAGTCGAGCCGGTGCCGCAGTTCCTCCCGGGCCCGGCGGTCGCGGTGGCCGTTGCGCAGCACGGCGGTGAGGGTCTGCAGCTCACGCATGTCACGCATCACCGGATAGCCCTCCCACTCCGTCAGGTCGCAGCCGTACGCCCGGCTGAAGTCCGCGCGCTGGCGTCCGGTCAACCCGAACCGCACGCCCTGCAGAGTCGGGATCAGATCGGTCTCCCTGGGCCCCGCGCACACCGAGTCCCAGTCGCACAGCAGCAGGCCCCGCGCGCCGCGGATCAGGTTGCCCCGGTGCGCGTCGCCGTGGACGAGTCCGTACGGCAGCGTGAACCTCACCCGCTCGTAGTAGGTCTCGGCCAGGCCGTCGCAGCGCCGCAGCAACCAGTCCCGGTCGTCGCCGCCGAGCACGAGACTGGCGCCGATCGCCCGGCGCACCGGCCCGAAGGGGTCGTGCACGGGCAGCTCGAACGGGGGTGGCGGCAGTTCGTGCAGTCGCCGCAGCAGCACCCCGAGGTCCCCCGGTTCCGGTCGCGGGCCGACGTGCGCCTCGTAGTGCCAGAAGGTCGCCAGGTACCCCTCCGCCGCCACCGGCTGCCGCACCTCCAGCGGCCGGACCGTCGGGAAGCCCTGGTCGGCCAGCCAGCGCGTGACCCGGACGGAGGTGACCAGCCGGTCGAGGCGGCCCGGCGACGCCTGCGCCAGCCGTACCACCGCGCCCTCGGCGGGCAGGTGGTAGACGGCGTTGGCGAAGTCGCGCAGCAGGGTGACGCCCCGGGTGCTCAGACCGACCCGTGCGCAGGCCAGGGCGAGCGCGGCAGCGTCGGACCGGCCGAGGATCCCGTCCTCGGCGGTGATCGTCATCATCGGTTCCTCTCGGAGATCGCGTGCCGGGCCTGCTGCGGCAGTCCCGCCGCGCAGAAGCCCTCGATCCGGCGGGCCACCCGCTCGCCGTCCGGCCGGGCCGCGACGAGTGCGCGCCCGGTGTGCAGGGTGGTGCCCAGACTGCCGATCCGCCGGTCGGGCGGGAGCGCCAGGACCGGCGCCATCGCCTCTTCCGCGCCCGCGGTGTCCCCCTCCATCAGGTGGGCGACCACCAGATGGGCGCTCGCCATCGACTCGCAGCCGTAGGAGCGGTTCTCCGGCTCCCCTTCCGCGTACAGCCGCAGCGACTCCCGCGCCGAGGAGATGGCCAGGGCCGTATCCCCCAGGTGCAGGTGGGTGACCGCCGCGTAGTAGCGCTCCTTGGCGGGCTGGAAGGCGAACTCCCCGGCGATCTCGTCGTGCAGCTCGTCGGCCCCGCCCGCGCGGCGTCCGCGGCCCGGGCCAGCGCCTCGGCCGCCTCCGCGGCACGGTCCTGCATCGCGTAGGCGCGGGCCCGCAGCATGTGCAGCCGGGTCGCGCCGGATCCCGTGCGCAGATGGGTCAGGCCCTCCTCGGCGTACCTGGCCGCGTCGCCGTAGCGCCGGTCCCACAGCGCCACCGACGACTGCATGCCACGCGCCCAGCCCATCAGCGCCGTGTGCCCGGCCACCTTGCCGTACGTCCAGGCGGCGCGGGCCAGGGTGTCCGCGGGGATCCGGCGGTCCATGTCCATGCTGACGTTCGCCATCAGCCCGCACAGCGCGCCGGTCAGGAAGTACAGCTCCCGGGCCTGGCCCGGGTGGATGCGCTTCTCCAGCGCCTTGCGGGTGCGCTCCTGCAGCTCGCGCATCTCCACGAACAGGGGCAGCGGAGCCTCGGAGACGTAGCGCTTGCCCACCCAGATCACCTGCGTGCGCAGCCGTTCCAGCGCACCCGCGCCCAGCTCGCTCGCCTCGGCCAGCTCCGCGTGGCTGCCCGCCTCGTCCGCGGCGGCCGCGATCAGATCCAGCGCCGGCGGCGCCGCGGCTCGCAGCCCCTCCGGCGTGTAGTCCTGGGCGAAGCCCAGCTGGACCGGCCCGGTCTCGAAGAGCCGGCAGAGCAGGTCGGTGTAGTCGCGGTCGGGCCGAGCCCCCGCCTCCCACTCCCGCCAGGAGCGTTCGCTGAGCCCGCGCCGTTTGACGCCGTACCGGTCGCACATGGCGTGGAAGTGCTCGATGGCCTCCTCCACGGTCCAGCCGTGCGCCAGCCGCCAGCATTTGAACCTGGTCTGCTGCGGGGCGCAGGCGTGGATCTCGTCCACCATCCGCTGGATCTCGGCCACCGTCGGTGGGCCGGACAGCGCGGCCAGCGTCCGGTTCCGGACGATGGTCGCGTAGGCCAGGGTGGCGCGGTCCGCACCCCGCGGGCCCGGGGTCATCGGCCGAACGGCACGACCGTGCCGCCGCTGCGGAGCTGGGCCTGGAAGAGCTGCCCGCACAGACTGCTCGGGGTCTCGGCGAACCAGACCCCCGGGGGGCTGCCCGCCGACACCGCGGCCCACCGGCCCCTGCTGAACACGATCCGGTAATCGGGGAACGCGGTGCGCAGCAGCTCCAGCGCGCGCTCCCGCTCAACGGGCTCCGATGTCACGACCCCTCCGTCATCGCGGGTTCCGGCGTCGTTCCCAGAATGTTCGCTTGACGCGGGAAACGCCAGTGAGAGCCGGATTCCGCACACATGCGGGAGACTCTCATGTGACCTCCCCGGGAAGGTCCGGGGAGGTCAGAACGGCCGCGACCGCAGATGGATCGCCTGGAGCAGCCCGATCGCGAGCATGTTGGCGAAGGTCGCGGTGCCGCCGTAGGAGACGAACGGCAGCGGCAGCCCGGTGATCGGCATGATCCCGATCGTCATGCCGACGTTGACGAAGGTCTGGAAGGCCAGCCAGCACACGATCGAACCGGCCACCAGCGTGCCGAACCGGTCGCCGCACCGCCGCGCGATCCGCACCGCGCGCAGCAGGACCACCCCGAGCAGCATCACCACGGTGACCGAGCCGAGGAACCCGAACTCCTCCCCCACCACGGTGAAGACGAAGTCGGTGTGCTGCTCGGGCACGAACCTGCCCATGGTCTGGCCGCCGCCGAACAGCCCCTTGCCGAACAACCGCCCCGACCCGACCGCGTTCAGCGACTGGGTGCTGTTGTAGCCCACACCGCGCGGGTCGGTGGACGGGTCGAGGAAGGCGGTGAACCGGGCCACCTGGTACGGCTCCAGCACGTCGAGCCGCCAGACCGCCGTGCCCGCGGCCGCCACGGCGAACAGCAGCAGGACGAGCCAGCGCTTGCGGATCCCGCTGAGGACGAGCGCCGCCGCCGTGATCACGCCCAGCACCATCGTGGTGCCGAAGTCGGGCTGGAGCATGACCAGGCCCATGGTGACGCCCGCGACCGCCAGCGCCACCACGACGTCCAGCCCGCGCGGCCGGTCGCTGCCCTCCGCGGGCTGGGCCAGCAGCATGGCCAGTATGAGCACCAGGCCGAGCTTGGCGAACTCCGACGGCTGGAAGGCGAAGCCGCCGCCCAGCATGATCCACGAGTGGGCGCCGTTGACCTCCGCGCCGACCGGTGTGACCACCAGGATCAGGCCGAGCAGAGCCGCCCCGTAGACCAGCGGCGCGTAGGCCCGCACCGTCCGGTGGCTCACCGCCGTCACCGCCACCGCCAGCGCGGCGCCGACCCCCAGGTTGAGCACGTGCTTCTTGACCAGCCCGGTGCTGCCCGGCGCCCAGGTCCTGGTCGACGACCACACCATGAGCACGCTGATCACCGCCAGCGCCGCCACCGCGACCGCCAGCACCCCGTCCACCCGCCACACCGGCGAGGCCGCTCCCACCGCCCTGCGGGCGAAGGAGCGGTCCGCCACGGCGATCACCCGGTTCACCATGCGAGGGTCCCGTCCCGCTTGATCATCGGAGGCTTGGCCGCGGGCGCCCCGCCCGGCAGCGCCGCGGGCGCCGGCTTCCCCTTGGGAGTGAACCCGTAGATGCCCTCGTAGATCTTCCGTACGGCGGGCGCCGCGGCCGCGCTGCCCAGGCCGCCCTGCGACACCATCGCGACGACCACGAACCGGGGGTCGTCCACCGGGGCGAACGAGGCGAACCACGAGGTGTCGGCCTTGCCGTACACCTCGGCGGTACCGGTCTTGCCGCCGATCTTCACCTTCTTCATCGGGAACCCGGTGAACGCCCCGGCCGCCGTACCGTCGGAGGCGACCTGGCTCAGCGCCCGCTTGATGTAGACCCGCTCGGCCGCGGAGACCGGCAGCGTGCCCCGCACCGGCACCTTGATCTCCCTGACCCTGGTGCCGTCCGGCCGGACCAGCATCCAGCCCAGCCGGGGACTGCGCAGCTTCCCGTCGGTGACCAGCGCCGCGTACGCCGTCGCCAGCTGCAGCGGCGTCACCAGCACGTCACCCTGCCCGATGGAGAAGTTGGCCGCGTCACCCGGCCGCAGCAGGTACCCCTCCAGGCAGTTCTCGTGCGCCAGCCTGGTGAGGAAGGCGGCCCGCCCGGCGTCGGCCTTCGCGACGTCCCGGTAGCCCTCCTCGGCCCGCTTGCAGTTCACGTCCTTGGTGGCGGCCCACATCTTCTTCTTCCAGGCCCGGTCGGGGATCCGCCCCGGCGACTCCCCCGGCAGGTCGACGCCGGTGGGACGGCCGAACCCGAAGGCCCGCGCCGTCTTCGCCATCACCTCGCGCGGCTTGCCCTTCGGCCGCAGCCCGCCGTCTTTGAGCCACTGCTCGTAGGCCGCCTTGTAGAAGATCGTGTCGCACGACTTCACCAGCGCCGTGTGCAGCGTCATGGAGCCCAGCGCCCGGCCGCGGAAGTTGCGGAACGCGCGGCTGCCGACCATGAAGGAGCCGGGGCAGTTGTAGTGGCCGTTCATCGGGTAGCCGGCCTTGAACATGGCGGCCACCGACGACATCTTGAACGTCGATCCGGGCGCGAACTCCCCCTTGATCGCCCGCGAGACCAGCGGCTTGCCGGACTTGCCGGACAGCAGCCGCTCGTACTCCTCCTCACCGATGCCGCCGGCCCAGACCGCCGGATCGTAGGAGGGCGCGCTGGCGAGCGCGATGACCCGGCTGGTCCTGGCGTCCAGCACCACCGCCGCCGCGCCGTCGGCCTTGGGCGCGGCCTTCATCGCCTCGGCGATGGCCCGCTCCGCCACGGCCTGCACCTTGGCGTCGATGCTGGTGATGAGCAGGTGGCCGGCCTTGCCCTGCACCTCGTGCTCGACCCCGAGCACCCGGCCGAGCCGGTCCACCTGGACCCGCCGCCACCCCGGGGTGCCGCGCAGCTCCTGGTCGTACACCGACTCCAGGCCGTCCCTGCCCGCCATGTCCACCCCGGAGAACTCGGCCTTCAACCCCTGGCGCCGCTCCAGCTCCTCCTTCGTGACCGGCTGCAGGTAGCCGAGCGCCTGCACGGCCGCGCCCCCGCCCGGATGGTCCCGTACGGCCTGCACCTCGGCCGTGACCCCCGGGAACATCTCCTGCCGCTCCAGGATCTGCAGGGCCTCCGGGGTGTCGACGTCGGCGTCGACCGGGATCGGCTGGTGCGGCGAACCCGCCCAGCACGGGCGGGAGACCTTGGCGTCGCACGGGCGCAGCCGCAACGCGAGGTCCTGCGGGTCCCGGCCCAGCACCGACCCCAGCCGCGCCATCACGGCGGCCCCCTTGTCCTTCATCCGGCCCAGCTTCGTCCGGTCCACCGAGACCACCAGCGTGGTCCGGTTGCGGACCAGCGGCCGCCCTGCCGAGTCGAGGATCTGCCCCCGGACGGCGGGCACCACGACGTCGCGGGTGCGCGTCTCGGTCGCCGCCGCCGCGTACTGCGCGCCGCGCACCACCTGCACCTGCCAGAGCCGCGCGGTGACCACCGCCAGCAGCACCACCAGCAGTACCTGCACCACGGCCAGCCTCCGCCGCATATAGATCATGGACGGCCTCCCACCAGACGTCCCGCACGCCGTACGCCCCGGTCCCGCCTCCGGACCCGGGAACGGTCCCGGCCCCGGACGACCCTCGTCACCGCCCACACCATGGGCGGCGCGGCCAGCACGTTGTAGACCATCACCGGGAGCAGCCCACCCGCGAGCGCGACCACCCCGGCCTCGGCGCCGCCGAAGACCACGCCGACCACCACCGCGACCACCGGCCCCAGCGCCGCGCAGCCCAGCGCCACCGCCAGCCCGGCCTCCGGACGGCTCTCCGCCCAGCGCCCGGCCGCGAACCCGATCAGGCACAGCACCAGCGCGTACTGTCCCATCTCGTGGGCGGCCGGCGGCAGGACGTCGCCGAACAGACCCGCGGCGAATCCCATCACCGCCCCGGCCCGGGCGCCGCGGGCCAGGGCGTACCCCACCACCGCGAGCAGCACCAGATCGGGCGCGGCGTCACCGGGCAGCGGCAGCCGGTTGACGAACGTGACCTGGACGGCCATCAGCAGCAGGACCAGGCCCGCGGAGAGCGCGTCGCGGTTCACCGTCCGGCTCCGCTCTGCCCGGCGGGCGGCAGCACCGCGTCACGCGGATCGCGCGCCGGCGGCCGCACCACCACTCCCACGACGTTCAACGCGGTCAGGTCCGCGTACGGCCGGGCGTACGCGATCCTGGTCAGCTCACCCGGCGTCGCCTCCACCCGCTCGACGACCCCGATCGGCACCCCCGCCACGTACGGCACGCCGCGCTGCGAGCCGAAGCTCACGATCCGCTGGCCGCGGGTGATCGGCGTGGCCGAGTCGAGCAGCCGGAAGTGCAGCAGGCGCCCGTTCTCCCCGGCCCCCCGCACCACTCCGATCTCGCCGCTGCCCTCCAGGCGGGCGCCCACGGACGAGGCGGGGGCGCTGATCAGCGCGGCGTCGAGGTGGACGGACCCACCTGGACCACCCGTCCGACCAGGCCGTCGCCGTTCAGCACCGTCATCTCCGGCCGTACCCCGTCGGCGCTGCCGACGTCGAGTTCCACGGCCTCCTCGAAGCCGGGCACGTTCCTGCGGGCGATCACCTGCGCGGGCACGACCTCGTAGCCGCCGAGCCCCGCCGTGCCCAGCAGGCGGCGCAGTTCCGCCGAGCGCCGGTGATCCAGCGCCTGCGCGGCCAGCGCGTACTTGAGCCGCTCGTTCTCCCCGCGCAGCTCCTCGATCCTGCGCTGCGCCCCGGGCGCGGCCGCCACCGCCTCGAAGAAGCGGACCACCGGTCGCGCGACACTCGCGCCCGCCTGTTCGACGACGCCGAACACCGCCGTGCCGGCGCCCCTCAGCGGGCCGAGGGGGGAGTTCTCCCCGGACCTGTGGTCGACCGTCATGAGCACCAGGGCCGAGGCCAGCAGCAGCCCCACCGTCGCCCGTGCCTGCCGTGTGTCCTTCATCAGCGTCTCGGCTCCGGGACGAGGACCTGCTGCAGTGCCTCGAAGTCCTCGACGCACTTGCCCGTGCCCAGCACCACCGAGTCGAGCGCGTTGTCCACCAGGTGGATCGGCATCCCCGTCTCGTCCCTCAGCCGCTCGTCCAGGCCCCGCAGGAGCGCGCCGCCCCCGGTGAGCACGATCCCCCGGTCCATCAGGTCTCCGGAGAGCTCCGGCGGGCACTTGTCCAGCGTGGTCTTGACCGCGTCCACGATCGAGTTCAGCGGTTCCTCGATGGCCGCGCGGATCTCCCCCGCCGACACGACGATCATCTTGGGCAGGCCGCTGACCAGATCGCGGCCGCGGATCTCGGCGTGGCCCTCCTCCGGCATGGCGCAGGCCGAACCTATCGAGATCTTGATCTCCTCGGCGGTGCGCTCGCCGAGCATGAGCGAGTGCTCCTTCTTGGCGAAGTTGATGATCGCCTGGTCCAGTTCGTCGCCGCCCACCCGGATCGACTGGCTGGTCACCATGCCGCCCATCGAGATGATGGCCACCTCGGTGGTCCCGCCGCCGATGTCGACGACCATGTTGCCGGTCGGCTCGTGCACCGGGAGACCGGCGCCGATCGCCGCCGCCATCGGCTCCTCCACGATGTAGACCCGCCGCGCGCCGGCCTGGTAACCGGCCTCCTTCACCGCACGCTGCTCGATGGCGGTGATCCCGCTCGGCACCGCGACGATGACGCGCGGCTTGGCCCAGGGACGGCGGACGTGCACCCGCTGGATGAAGTAGCGGAGCATGCGCTCGGCGACCTCGAAGTCGGTGATGACGCCGTTCTTGAGCGGCCGGACGGCCGTCACGTTGCCGGGGGTCCGGCCGATCATCCGTTTGGCCTCGATGCCGATCGCCACGATCTTCCCGGTGGCCGTGTTGATCGCCACGACGGAGGGCTCGTTGAGGATGATGCCACGGCCTCGCACGTAGACAAGGGTGTTGGCGGTGCCAAGGTCGACCGCCATGTCGCGGCCGAGGAATGCGAGCCTGCTGCCCATGGGGAAGCCGCCTTCCTTCCGTCGGTCATCGGCGAGAACTACGGAGCGAACTCGCTTTGTGACTGTATGTACCCACCCCTGTCCACAATGAGCCATCCTGTCCCAGAAAAATCTCGCGTCCCAGGACATCACACTCGGTCACATGCGTAAGGCCCCGCCGTCCCAGCGGGACGGCGGGGCCTTACGGGGCCTGCGGAACCGGAAGCCTAGAAGCGGTCCGGGAAGAAGATCTTGATCTCGCGGGCGGCGGACTCGGGCGAGTCCGAGCCGTGGACCACGTTCTCGCCGATCTCCAGGGCGTGGTCGCCGCGGATGGTGCCGGGCGCGGACTTCACCGGGTCGGTCAGACCGGCCAGCGCGCGGAACGCCTCGACCGCGCGGGGGCCCTCGAGCACCATGGCGACGAGCGGGCCGGAGGTGATGAACTCGACCAGCTCGCCGAAGAACGGCCGCTCCGAGTGCTCCGCGTAGTGGACCTTGGCGGTCTCGGCGTCCAGGGTGCGCAGGTCCATCGCCACGACCTTCAGGCCCTTGCGCTCGACACGGGCGATCACGTCGCCGATGAGGCCGCGCGCGACACCGTCGGGCTTGATCAGGACAAGAGTCCGCTCGGACACTGAAGTTCTCCTTTGAACGGGATGGGACCGCAGACTTGCGGTGAACGGGCGCAGTTTACCGTCCTCGACCGGTTTCCCCGCGGTCGGCGGGTCCGTCCTCCTCGGAGTCCTCCGGTGAGGGCATGGGAGGGGGAACCACCGGCCCCGCGCCGGGCCCCTCCGGGACGTCCGGCTCCTCGGGGGAACGGCTCCCCTTCTCGACCGATGCCGACCCGGCGTCCGCCCGTTCCGGTTCCCCCGCGGCCGCACCCGACCGGACCGCCGCCGAACGGCGCGCCAACAGCGCGCAGATCACGATCACGGCGACCATCAGGCCCCCGCCGACCAGCGCCCACAGGTGCAGGGCGCTCACGAACGCATCGACCAGCGCCTGCGAGGACGCGCCTTCCCTCGATCGCACGACCGCCTCCTTCAGGCGGATGACCTGTATCCCGCTGCCCAGCAGGAAACCCACGAGCACCCCGGGGAAGAACAGCGACAGTGCGAAGAGCGAGGCGCCTACTCCGGACAGTCGCAGCGCGGAGGTCAGCGCCACCGCCGAACCGGCTGCCAGCAGGACGAACGGGGCGATCAGCACCGGCCCGGCGACGGCCGGGAGCAGGAATCTCACCGTGCACAGGCCGACCACCACGACCACCAGGCCCCCCGCCGCCATCATGGGCATGGCCGCGTCGTCCAGGCGATTCATCAGCACGGCGGCGGCCACCGCCGCCACTCCGGCGAGCACGAAGGCGGGCCAGAGCGCGGCCAGGCCCGGACCGCCCAGCCCGCGGAGCTCGACGTAGGTGACCTGAGCCGCCATCGACAGGACCACGACCCCGACCGCCAGCATCGTGTAGGCCAGGATGCGCCCGTCCACCCCTTCGAAGGATCCCGCGAAGGCGAACCCCGCCAGCACGGCGATGGCCAGTAGCGCCGTGAGGACCACCAGTCCCGGCGGCCAATCGAAGGTGGTGCCGAAGGCCAGGAACGCGATGCCCGCGGAGGGCACCGCGGCGAGCAGCAGCCGCCGCCGCTCCATCGGGCCCGGCCTGGGCGCCGCCCCGGTGTGCTGGCCGCTCTTCAGCCACAGCACGAGGTGAACGGCCGCGAGTGTGAGGGCGATCCCGGTCAGCAGCGGGTACGGCTGGAGCGTGACCCGCCACGAGGTGGCCTCGTCCAACGGCCACAGGGCCAGTGCCTGCGCCGTCAGAAGGCTCGTCGCGAGCATGCCCGCCCACACGGCCCGGAGCACGCGGGGCCGCTCCCACACCGCTACCAGTGTGGCGGGGATGAGCAGGCCCGCGCCGATCCCGTGCACTCCCCGGAGCGCGCCGACCATCAGCGCCGAGTCGGCGAAGCCTCCCGCCGCGTCGGCGACCGCGAGCAGTGTCAGCCCGGCCATCAGGACCGGCGCGGCCCGCAGCCGGCGCACGATCAGAGCGGCCAGCGGGACGGTCATCACCATCGAGGGCAGTGCCAGCCCGTGTGCCCGGATCAGCTCGATCTGCGAGATGCCGGGCGGCAGGAGGGCGGCCACCACCGAGATGGTGTTCGGAATGGCGACGATCGCCAGCGGAAGCGCCACCGCGACGAGAAGTCCGAGGACGATGTCGAGCAGCACGGAGGAACGAGGCGCACGCGTCGGGACCGCAGGCTCGGCGGCCACCGTCCGCGTCGGCTGAGTTGGGGGGACGGCCATGTTGGCCGACTTTAGCGGGAAGTCACGCCCTCGACACGGTGAGCGACGAATATCGCCGTAATCCACAGGGCGGCGAAGATCGACCCGAGGAAGAACATCATCGGGACCAGCAGCCCGGAGACGATCGCCAGCACCTGGACGACACTCCCCGCGATGTAGGCGAAGGGATGCTTGAGCAGGCCGATGACGATGACGCACGCGACCGCCAGCCCGATGCCCACGGCCACCGCCAGTGCGGGGGCGACCCCCTGGGTGTTGATCGCCACGGGGGTGAGCAGCCCCGCCACGATCGCCTCCATCCCGAGCACGCTGGCACAGAGCCGGCGCATGCCCGGTGTGACCGTGATCATCCTTCGTCCTTCCTCCCCGGACGGCTCATCCGGCCTCGCCCACCTTGAGCAGCAGCCGCGCGTCTCCTGCGGTGACCACCGAACCGGTGATCAGGACTCCCGCCCCCGCGAACTCCCCTGCCTCATCAGCCAAGCCGATGCCGAGATCGATGGCGTCGTCGAGCCGCTCGGCCCGGCGCACCCGCTCGGGACCGAAGACGTCCCCGGTGAGCACCGCGAGCTCGTCGACGTCCATGGACCGGGGCGAGGAGTTCCTGGTCACCACGATCTCGTCGACCATGGGCTCCAGCAGTTCCAGCATGCCCCTCACGTCCTTGTCCTCGAAGACCGCCACCACCGCGATGAGCTTGGCGAAGTCGAATGACTCGTGCACGGCCTCCAGCGTCGCCTGGACGCCTCCCGGGTTGTGCGCCGCGTCCACGAGGACCGTGGGGCCCCGCCGTACGACCTCGAGCCTGCCGGGCGACCGCACCTGCAGGAACGCCTGCCGGACCAGCTCGGGGTCGAGCGTCTCGTCACCGGCGGTCAGCGCCTCGACCGCCGCCAGCGCGCAGGCGGCGTTGCCCGCCTGGTGCGCGCCGTACAGCGGGAGCAGGATCTCCTCGTAGTCTCCCTTGAGGCCCTTCAGGTGGAGCAGCTGCCCGCCGATCGCCAGTTCCCTGGAGACGACCCCGAACTCCAGCCCTTCGCGGGCCACGACGGCCCCGGTCTCCGCGGCCCTGCGCATCAGCACCTCGGCCGCGGGGAGCTCCTGCTGGGCCAGTACGGCGGTCGCACCCGGTTTGATGATTCCGGCCTTCTCCCCCGCGATGGTCGCCACGTCGGGCCCCAGGTAGTCGACGTGGTCGAGGGAGATCGGCGTGATCACGGCCACTGTGCCGTCGGCGACGTTGGTGGCGTCGAAGCTGCCGCCCATTCCCGTCTCGATGACCGCGACGTCCACCGGGGCGTCGGCGAAGGCGGCGAACGCCATCGCGGTGAGGGTCTCGAAGAAGGACAGCCTCCTGCCCTGCGCGTCGATCATCTCAAGGTAGGGGGCGACGTCCTGGTAGACCTCCGCGAAGCGCTCCTCCTCCAGCGGAACCCCGTCGATGCAGATGCGCTCGCGCATGGAGATGAGATGAGGACTGGTGAACCGGCCGACTCGGAGGTTCCTCTCCCGCAGGATGGTCTCGATCATTCGCGTCGTGCTCGACTTGCCGTTCGTGCCGGCGACGTGAACGACCGGATAGGCGCGCTGCGGTGAGCCGAGCACGTCCATGAGAGCGGAGATCCTGTCCAGAGTGGGCTCGAAGTTCCACTCGACGCCGCGTTCCATGATTGCTCGTTCAACCGCTCGATAGTCCACGTTCCCAGCCTACTGACTCGGGCGGCGGGCTCCCGACCGCCCGGAAACCCGAGAACACCCGGGGACGAAAGAAGGGCCGCCCCCGAAGGACGACCAACCCCGGAACCGGTCCCGGAAAACAGGAAAGGGCCGCCCCGAAGGGCGGCCCTCACCAAAAAGATTGTCCGG
>NZ_CDRNDK010000114.1:0-10355 GCF_977012225.1 Planomonospora algeriensis
CGCCTCCAGCGCGCTCAGCAGCGCCGCGGCGGCACCGCCCGCGAGCAGTCCCCGCCGGGTGATCCGGGGTCCCGCCGTCATCGGTCGCCCCCACCGGTGCGCGCGGTCTCGGCCCCACTCTCGCCGGGGCCCTCGCCGTGCCCCTCGCGGTGGCCCGCGTCCCCGCCGGGGTGCGTACCGGGCTGGTAGTCCTCCTGGCCGCCGGCGAAGTCCTTGCCGACGGCGGTGAACTCCAGGGTCGAACCGTCCTTCAGGGTGAGGGTGAAGGCGATCTGCGCGCCCGGCTCCACCTTCTCGGTGACGCCCATCAGCATGATGTGGTCACCCCCGGGCTGCAGGGGGTGCGAACCGTGGGCGGGGACGGTGAAGCCGCTCTCCTTGGGACGCATGACCGTCTTGCCGCCCGAGTCGACGACCTCGTGCAGCTCGACCTTCGGCGAGAGCGGGGAGGAACCGGAGACGACGGTCACGTCGGTGCCGCCGCTGTTGACCAGGGTGCCGAAGGCGGCCGTCATGCCCTCCTCGGTGGTCTTCACCCACGGGTCCCTGATCGTCAGCGCGGGGGAGGCGGCGGGCGAGGAGGCGGCCGAGGAGGTCGCGGCCGGTGCCGGGCCCGCGGGCGCGGCCGAGGTGTCGTTTCGGGAGGCGCATCCGGTGAGTGTCACCGCGGCGGCGAGCAGGACCGCTGCGGGGACGGCGGGAAGGGTACGGCGAGAGGACATGCTGAAGGCCTTTCTGGCTTGTGCGGCGGGCCGGGACGCCGGGGACCGGGGAACCGTGCCGGAAAGAGGTCACCAAAGGGCACGAATCCGCCATGCCGGACCCCGGGGGGCCTTGCCGGAGAAGAGGTCGCACAGGTCGGAACCGCCGAGCCGCGGGACGGCGGCCTCGGCGCGTGCGGCCGCACGCGCGGGCCCGGGAACACGGAACCGCCTCAGCCCGGTTCGGGCTCAGGAGCCGGACTCAGGAACCGGACTCAGGAGTCGGTCCGGGGATCGGCCCGTGGTCAGGAGCCGGCCCCGGGTCAGGAGCCGGCCCCGGGTCAGGAGCCGGCCTGGGGTCAGGCGTCGGCCCGGGGTCAGGCGGAGGCGGCGGTGACCTGTGAGGGAGGGCCGCGGCGCCGTACGGCGTGGCGGAGCAGGGCCGGACGCGGCGGTGCGGGCTCGGCGGCGGAGACCGCGAAGAAGGGCGTCAGGTCCGGGACCGCGTAGGCCAGGAGGAGGCGGAGCCGTACCGGCAGCCGGCGCAGCAGCGCCCAGAGCGCCGCCTCGCCGCGTGCCAGCCAGAGGGAGGTCAGCCCGACCGCCCAGCCGTGCATGATCAACATGCCCAGACCGGGGAGGAGCCCGGAGTGGGCGTGCTGCGCGGCGGCCTCCGCCGGGGGCATCGCGTGGGTCAGGGAGAACAACAGGTGCAGCGCGGCCTGCAGACCGGCCAGGAGCGGCAGGATCACCGCCGCCGAGCGCTCACGCCCCGCCGCCGCCAGTGCCGCGGTGAAGGCCAGCGCCGCGCCGCCTGTCGCACCCGGCGCGGAGACGGAGCCCCCGGCGAACAGGTGCGCCGCCACGCTCAGCCCGAGGCAGACCGCGGTGAAGACCGCGGCGCGGGCGAGGCGGAAGGCCGGGGAGGCGGGCACGGCATGCATGGCGGGGACATCATCGCACGGGGGAGGACCGCCCTCCTGCCGGGGGGAAGGTCCAGTGCGGCACGGAGACCGGAGCGGGGCGGGGTGGGGCGTCCGAGAGGTGAGGCGCGGCCTCGCGGATCGCGCAGGACCGGTCCTTCGACCGGCCGTAGGCGCGCGGGCGGACCCCGGCCGGGACGCCTCCTACACTCCTACAGCGCCGCTCCGCCACACCTGGCGGCGGGCGTGCGGCGCCGTGCCGGTCAGCGGTGGCAGAGCAGGCAGTGCAGGGCGCGCTCGAGCGAGGCGGTGTCTCCGACGGGGGCGGGCCAGGGCAACCGGATCAGGGTGGGGTCCTCGATGCCCGAGCGGACCGTGGCGCCGAACCTGTCCAGTTCCCAGAGCCAGACGTCGCCGGCGGGCTCGGAGAGCAGGGCGCCGAGAGCGGCCGAGAGCCGGTCCCGGTGGGCGTCGTTGACATGGCGGACCATGCGCTCGGCCTCGGCCGCCAACGGGTCGGGGGCGGCGTCGAGATACTCCTCGGCGTCCAGGACGCCCGACTCCGGCCCGGTGAGATAGATCACCTGGCCGACGTCCACCCGGAGCAGGCGCGGGCCGTCCCGCCGCTCCAGCACCTCGAACAGGGCCTCGTCGGGGCAGCGGTCGGCGATCGCGATCGCGGTCTCGCGCAACTCCCGCTCCGGTACGGCCTGCACCCAGCCCTGCACCTTCAGCAGGCCCCGCGAGAGCTCCACCCCGCCGAGCGAGCGGCTCGCGGTCAGGTCGACGGTCACCACCGGCTCGTCCCGCGTCCCGTAGAGCGGGTCCCCCGGCAGGACGAGCAGCACCGGCCGTCCGGCCCGGTCCACTCCGCCCCGGGCGGACCGCGCGGGCTCGGCCGTCCCCGCGAGGGACACATGGGTCGGAACGGCGGTCGCGGCGAGGGTGCGGACCCGCTCGGGAACGGGCGGCGCGGTGACGGGCTGCTGCATGGACCGGCTCTCCTTGAGATCTTGCGACCACTTCGTCTAAGGTAAGGCTAACCTCAGTTAGGCATACCTAAGCACAATGGAGTGACTGTGCGCTACACCGGACCCAAGGTGCGACTCTCGAGGCGCGCCGGCGTCCCGCTGACCCGCAAGGCCGTCCGCTACTTCGAGGAGCGCCCCTACCCGCCGGGTGAGCACGGCCGCAAGACCAACCGCCGGCAGACCGGCGACTACGGCCTGCGGCTGATGGAGAAGCAGAAGCTGCGCTGGTACTACGACGTCTCCGAGCGGCAGATGCGCCGCTACTGGGACATGGCGCTGCGCAGCCCCGGCCGCTCCGGCGCGGAGCTGGTGGTGCTGCTGGAGAGCCGCCTGGCCTCCCTGGTGCTGCGCGCCGGCCTCGCCCCGTCCATCTACGCCGCCCGTCAGTACGTCACGCACGGTCACATCACCGTGGACGGCCGCAAGGTGGACATCCCCAGCTACCTGGTCAAGCCGGGCCAGGTGATCGCGGTGCGCGAGCGCTCCCGCGCCATGCAGCCGTTCGTCGCCGCGGCCGAGGGGATCTACGCCGACGAGCGGACCGCCCCCTACCTGGCCGTCGACCACGCCGACCTGCGCTTCACCGTGGTCTCCCGGCCGGTGCGCGAGCAGATCGCCGTGCCGGTGGACGAGCAGATGGTCGTGGAGTTCTACTCCCGCTGAGCAGGGCCGCGCCCTTCCCGCCGGTCCCCGGTGACCGGCGGGCCCCCGCCCGGTCCCCGGTCACCGCCGGGCGGGCCGCTTGCGGGAACTCCTCCTCCCGGCGGCGGGGCCGACCGGCACCGTGGAACCGGCCGGAGCCGCCGGATCGGCGGGACCGTCCGATGCCGCGGCGCCGGGTCGTTCCGCGGTGCCGGTCCGAAGGCGTGCGGCGGCGGGGGCGGGCGGGACGCGGTCCCGCAGCTCCCGTACCTCGGCCCGGAGCGCGGCCAGCTCCGCCAGCACCGCGGCGCCCAGCTCCTCGGTCGCCTGCACCGACTCCTCCGCGTGCTCCTCCTCCATCGCGCTGACCACCACCGCGATGAACAGGTTGAGCACCACGAAGGTGCATACCAGCATGAACAGCACGAAGAACACCCACGCTCCCGGGTGCTCGGCCATCACCTCGCGGGTGATGTCGGACCACGCGTCCCCGGTCATCATCTGGAACAGCGTGAACAGCGAGGTGGGCAGCTCTCCGAAGTACTCCGGCGAGGTGGCGCCGTACAGCTTCGTGCCCATCACGGCCGCGACGTAGAGCACCAGGCCGAGCAGGAGCACGATCGAGGTCATCCCGGGCACGGCGGTGAGCAGGGCGGTGACCACCCGGCGCAGACTGGGCACCACCGAGATGAGCCGGAGCGCCCGCAGGATCCGCAGCGCCCGCAGCACCGACAGTCCTCCCGCCGCGGGCAGCAGCGAGACGGTCACGATCGCGGCGTCGAACAGGTTCCACGGGTCGCGGAAGAAGCGCGGCCCGTAGGCGTAGATCTTCGCGGCCAGTTCGGCGGTGAAGAAGTAGAGCGCGAGGTGGTCGACGGCCGACAGTGCGGTGCCGTACCGCTCGACGGCCTCGGCGGAGGTCTCCAGGCCCAGGGTCGCCGCGTTGACCACGATGACCGCGATGACGGCCTGCTGGAAGCGCGAGGTCTCCAGGAGGGCGCGAACTCGCTCGCGCACCGGCACGAGGGCTCCCGGGGTCGGAGGGCGGAGGACAGCCCAAGATCATAACGGATGCCCGGGATCCGGATCCGTCCACCGGGCGAACGCCTGAGGTCCGCCTCACTCCCCGCCGGAGTCCGTCCCGGGGTCCGCCGAGGGTGAGGGTGAAGGTCGAGCCTTCGCCCGGGGTGCTGGCGGCCGTCAGGGAACCGCCGTGGGCCTGGGCGATCGTCCTGGCGAGGGACAGCCCCAGTCCCATGCCCCGGATGGCGTGCTCGGTGGCGAAGCGGGCACGGTAGAAGCGGTCGAAGACGTGCTGCAGCTCGTCGGCGTCGATGCCGGCTCCGGCGTCGGTGACCGCGATCGACACGTTCCCCCCGGCGGCGGAGGCGTGCACGGTGACCGGCGTGCCCGCCGGGGAGAACTTGATCGCGTTCGACAGCAGGGCGCCCACCGCCCGCACCAGCAGGTCGCGGTCGGCGTGCACGGAGTCCACGTCCTCCTCGAGGAGGACGTGGACGGTGCGGTCGCCGGACTCCTGCGCTTCGTCCGCCGTGGCCCGTACCGCCTCGTCGAGGATCCGGCGCACCGGGACCGGGGCCGCGTCGACGGCCAGCCGCCCGGAGTCGACCGTGTTCACCGCCAGCAGGTCCTCCACCAGGTGCTGCAGCTGCCCCGTATTGCGGACCATGGCCTGCAGCATCCTCCGCTGGCGGCCGCTGACGGGTTCGGCCTCCTCGTCGGTGAAGATCTCCAGATATCCGGCGATGCTGGTCAGCGGGGTCCGGAACTCGTGGGAGACGGTGGCGATGAAGTCGCTCTTCGCCTTGTCGAGCTCCCGCAGGCGGGCCACGGTGGCCTGCTCGGCGATGTACGCCTCCCGCAGCGCAGCCTCGGCACGCCGGCGGTCGGTGATGTCGTGGACGAACGCGTTGAACGTCCACTCTTCCCCGTCCTGGACGGCCCACATCACCAGTTCGATGGGGAACTCGCTCCCGTCGGGGCGCCAGCCCGTCAGTTCCAGCCGCCTGCCCAGGACCTTCGACTCCCTGGTCAGCAGGAAGCGGACCCGGTCCGCCTGGTCGGCGGCCCGGTGGCGGGGCGGCACGAGCAGTTCGTGCAGCGTCAGGCCCAGCACCTCGTCGCGGGAGCGGTGGAACATGCGCTCGGCCGCGGAATTCCAGCCGGTGATCCGCCCTGCGGCGTCCATGGAGACGAAGCCCTCCATCGAGGACTCGATCACCTGCTGCAGCCGCTGGCGGCTGTTCTCCAGCATCCGGTGGGCCTGCCGGCGGTCGATCACCCGGCCCAGCTGGTGGCCGAGGCTGGCCATCACCCGCAGCAGCCCCTCGTCCCGGGGGACCACCCGGTCGGAGAAGAATTCCAGCACCGCCGCGACCCCGTCGGTGGCCACGACCGGGAACGCGAAGACCGCCCGCACCCCCAGGTCGCGGTCCTGCCGGGCGCGGAGGACGAGCGGGTCGCGGCTCATGTCGGACGACCAGATCGGTTGCCCCGTGGTGATGATCTGGCCGATGGTGCCGGTGCCGGGGGGGGAAGTGGGCGCGGGCGGTGACCTCCCGCAGGACCGGGAAGCGCTCGATCGCGCCGACCCAGAGCCCGGAGGAGACGAAGTCGTCCCCGATGTCGGCGGGTACGCACAGGTGGCCCAGCGGCCAGCCGGTCAGTTCGCAAACGGCCGTCAGCGTCGCGCGCGCCGCCGGCTCCAGCTCGTGGACGGCGCCGGCCACCGCGGTGACGTTGTCGAGCAGCGCCATCAGCGCCGCTTCCCGCTCCACCTCCGGCACGGGTCCGTCTCCCTTCACTTCCATGACCTGTGCCCGCAGGAGAGGTGATGGAGCCCGTCCTCCGCCAACTTCGGGCAACGAAACGGCCATCGGCGGGCGTCGCGTGAGCGTCGCCCATCCGGGTAGGGGGACCGGCATGCCGGGACGAGAGACACGACGGAACACGGCGTCGGATCCTGGGCGGGCCGTGGTCTCCCTGCGCCCCTCGCTGCTGTCGGCCGCCCTCATCGGCGTCGGTGTCATGGCCGCCGTCGACGAGGTGGTCTTCCATCAGCTCCTGGCCTGGCACCACTTCTACGACCGGGCCACCCCCCAGGTGGGACTGGTCTCGGACGGCCTGCTGCACGCCGCCGAGCTGGTGGCCGTCGTCGGCGGGTTCTTCTGGCTGTCCGACCTGCGCCGTCGCGCGCTGCTGGTCGCGCCGGCGGCGTGGGGCGGCTTCCTGATGGGCGCCGGGGGCTTCCAGCTCTTCGACGGGCTGGTCGACCACAAGGTCCTGCGCGTGCACCAGATCCGTTACGGTGTCGATCTCGGACCCTACGACCTGGCGTGGAACCTGGCCGCGGTCCTGCTGCTGGCCTGCGGCGCCGTACTGGCCCTGCGCGCCCGGCGCCGGCACCGGCGGGCCGGGGACGTCCGCCCTCCGTCCGGTGACCGGCGTCCTTGATGCGGCCCGTCCTTCCGGTCTCCGTCCAGCAGGACGCCCACCCCGCTCCGCCGTACCACGGTCCCCATCCGGACCTGGCCCATCCGGAACTCGCCCCTCCCGGCGCCGCCCATCTGGATGCCGTCCATCCGGACCTCGGCGCGTGGCAGGCGTCCCTGCCGGTGCTGCTGGCGGTCATCGCCTGCGCCGCGGTCTACCTGGTCGCGGCCCGGCGGGCGGCGGTCACCCCCCGGGGCTGGAGCCGCCTGCGCAGCGCCTCCTGGCTGACCGGCTGCGCCGTGCTGGCCGTGGCGCTCTCCCCGCTCGTGCACGCCCTGGCCCCGGCGGGCGCCACCGGCCACATGGTCCAGCACCTGCTGGTCGGGATGTTCGCTCCCCTGGCCCTGGTCATGGCCGCGCCGGTCACGCTGCTGCTGCGCACCGCGGCGGTGCCGTACCGCCGCCGCGTCGCCCGCCTGCTGCGCTCGCCGGTCCTGCACGCGGCCGGTCATCCGGCCGGCGCCGCCGTGCTCAACGCCGGAGGCCTGCTGCTGGTGACGCTCACCCCGCTGTACGCGGCCACCCTGACCAGCCCTCTGCTCCACCACGCGGTCCACCTGCACTATCTTGCGGCCGGTTACCTGTTCGCCTGGGCCGTCGCAGGTCCCGACCCCGCTCCCCGCCGGCCCGGGACGGCCGTTCGCGTCACCGCCCTGATCGTGGTGGCCGCGGTCCACGCCTGGCTGGCCAAGCACCTCTACGCGCAGGCCCCCGCCCTGCCCCGGGGCCGGGGACGCCGCGGACATCCGGCAGGCCGCCCGGGTCATGTACTACGGCGGCGACGTCGCCGAGCTGCTGCTGGCCACCGCCCTGTTCGCCGCCCGGTACCGGCGGCGCTAGACGGCCGCCGCGCCGGGCCGGCCACCGCGTCGAGGGGCCGGGCGCCGTCGAGGTGGCGGCGGACGTTCTCCACGGCGGCCAGGGCGATCCGGACGAGCGTCTCGCGGGTGACGGCTCCGGCGTGCGGGGTGAGCACGACGTTGGGCGCGCCGAGCAGCCGCGAGCCGGGCGCAGGCGGCTCGGGGTCGAACACGTCGATGCCCGCGGCGGCGAGCCGGCCGTCCTCCAGGGCGGCGGCGAGCGCGTCCTGGTCGATCAGCGGCCCGCGCGCGGTGTTGACGACGACGGCCGTGGGCTTGAGCAGGGCCAGGCGGCGGGCGTCCAGGAGGTGCCGGGTGCCGTCGTTGAGCGGTGCGTGCAGGGTGACGACGTCGGACGCCCGCAGGAGCTCCTCCAGCTCGGTCCACCGCGCGCCGGTGCGCTCCTCGACGTCGCGCGGCGCGCGGCGCGGGGAACTGTACAGGACGTTCATGTCGAAGGCGGCGGCCTTGCGGGCCACGTCGCGGCCGATGTGGCCCAGTCCGACGATGCCCAGGGTCTTGCCGGCCAGTTCGGTCAGGTGGGGGCGGAGACGGGGCAGCGCCCACTCCCCCGCGGCGAGCGCGGTGTGGGCGGGCACGATCCGCTTGGCGCAGGCCAGGATGAGGGCGAAGGCGTGCTCGGCGACGCTGTTGCCCTCCGCCCCGCTGGAGGCGATGGTGCACACCGTGACCGCGTGCCGTTCCGCGGCGGCGAGGTCGACGTGGTCGTACCCGTGGCCGACGCACTGGACGAGCTCCAGCAGCGGGGCCGCCCGTAGGTGGTCCGCGCCGACCGGGCTCAGCGCGGTGATGACCACCTGGGCCGCGGCGAGGGCGCCGGGGTCCTCCCCGGTGGACTCCACGACGGTGACGCGCGCGCGGTCGGCGAGCAGCCCGGCCAGGGCGGCCCCCGCCTCACGGCCACCGACCTGCGGGGGGATGACGGCCAGGACGTTCTTGCGGGACACGTTCTTCTCCTGTGCGGGCTTCGGCCGCGGCACACGGCCGCGGGAGGCGGTACGGGCTCCGGGAGGCGGGCTCCGTGATGCGGACGGGTACGGACTCGGGGCAGGACGATGATCGCGGCAACGGCGTCCGGGCGTCCACCCCGAGCCCCGCCTCGTGACGCGCGGTGCGCCCCGGAAATTCCCGGATCTGAGATCCGCCGGATCCTCAGGTCCGATCCCGCCGCGCCGATTGATCCTGCGAGGGCATAAGGAGCGAAAATGATGAAATTCTGGCGGTCACGCAGGGGAGCCGCTGACGTCCACCCGATGCTGCAGTCCCGGGACGCGCTGGTGACGGCGCTGGACAAGGCACCCGCCGTGCTGCTGATCGTCGACGAGGCGGGGGAGGTCGTGTACCGCAACCAGGCGGCCGACCGGCTCATGCAGGAGACCGTGGCGACCTACGGGGTCGAGGCGCTGCTCCTGCTGGCCGACGTCCTGAAGAAGGACCTCCGCACCGCCAGGTCCTTCCCGTTCACCAAGATCAACATCATGGAGTTCAACGGCCAGACGACCCATGGATCGTCCACCTACGACCGGGTCCCCGGCGGCTACATCCTGACCTGGACCGACTCCACGAAGCAGGTCCGCACGGAGGAGGCCCTGAGCCAGCTGAGCCAGGAGCTCTCCACGGCCAGCTCCCACCTCACCGAGGCCGGCCAGGAACTCGTCCGCACGGCCGGGGAGAGCGCGAGCAGGGCGGAGACCGTCTCGCACAGCTCCACCGAGCTGAGCCAGAGCATCCGGGAGATCTCCCAGGGTGTCAGCAGCGCGGCGTCCAGCACCACGACGGCCGCCGACTCGGCGCGCGACGCGACCCGCCGGATGGAGCAGCTGCAGGAGTCCAGCCGGCAGATCGGCAGCATCACCAAGCTGATCACCGAGATCGCCGAGCAGACCAAGCTGCTCGCCCTGAACGCGACCATCGAGTCCGCGCGCGCGGGCGAGATGGGCAAGGGGTTCGCGGTCGTGGCGTCCGAGGTCAAGGACCTGGCCGCCCGCACGGCCGAGGCCACCGCGCAGATCACCGACATGATCGAGGGCATCCAGGCGGAGAGCACCCAGGCCGCCGAGGGGATCTCCGGGATCGCCGGGCTCATCAACACCGTGGCCGAGCAGCAGACGCTGATCGCCACCACGGTGGAGGAGCAGAGCGCGACCAGCACGGAGATGTCCCGCGGTATGGTCGCGGTCGCCGAGTCCGGGCAGTCCGCCGCCCGGGCCGCCGAGACCGTGCTCGCCGCCGCGGCGCGCTGAAGGACCAGGCGGACAGGCTCACCGTCGTCACGAACGGCTGACCGGCTCCGCGCCGCACCGCCCGCCGCCCTACTGCGGCGGGCCGTACGGCTCGATGGGCGGGTCGGAGTAGGGGCCGCTCCCGGCCCCGGGGTCCATCCGGCGGGCGCCGGCCTCCGTCACGCGCAGGCCGTACAGGCCCTGGGCCGGATCGATCGCCACCAGGCCGTAGCCGGTGTCGACCTCCTCCTCCGGCAGCCCGAGCTCCTCCAAGGCCCGCTCCAGTGTCGCCTCGGCCGTCAGGCGCACCGTCACCATCCGCATGGGACCACCAATCGTCTGCAGCGTGCGGCCCCGGCCTCCGGGCCGGGCGCTACGCCTCGCTCCGGCGCTACGCCTCGCTCCGGCGCTACGCCTCGCTCCGGCGCTACGCCTCGCTCCG
>NZ_CDRNDK010000114.1:10455-15686 GCF_977012225.1 Planomonospora algeriensis
GCGGCGCAGCGCGGCGAGGATCCCGCGCGGTCGACGACGCCGTAGCCGTAGTCGTGGTCGAAGCCCACCGTGCTGCGGTCGTCGGCGGTGCGGCGGAGCAGGGTGCGCAGCTGGGCGGGGGGAGAGCCGGGAGACGGGCCACCGGGTGCGGACGGCGGCCACCAGCCCGGCGGCGACCGGGCAGGCGGCCGAGGTGCCCGAGTCGGGCTGGTCGTCGCCGAACGCCTTCGAACCGGAGAAGTGGGTGTAGGCGCACAGGTCCGGTTTGCGCCCGTCCAGGCGGCCGGGGCCCTGCGAGGAGTAGCCGACCCGCTCGCCGCCCGTGTCGACGCCGCCGACCGACAGGACGCGGGGGTGGGAGTTGGCGCCGACGATCGGGCGGTCGGGGAAGGCGCACCGGCCGTCGCGGCAGTCGCGCCCGCAGTTGCCCGCCGCGAACAGCACGTCGGCGCCGGCCGCCTCCAGACTCGCCACGATGAGGTTGAACGGGTGGGCCGGGTTGTCGGAGTAGTTGCCGGGGCTGCCGACGGGGAAGTCCCAGCGAGGGGAGAACGAGCCCCAGCTGTTGCTGACCACCAGGGCCCGCGACTGCTCGGGCTGGGCGTCCAGGACCGTGCGCAGGTGGGCGAAGGCCGCGACCGCGTCCGAGAGCAGGCCGTCGATGGCCGATCCCCCCGGCCGCCGGGAGAGCAGCACGGGGACGTCGATCAGCGTCGCCTTCGGGGCGGCGATGAGCGTGTCGAAGGCGCACATCGTGCCGTGGTCCACCTCGAACTCACCCGGTTTCCCCGTCACCCCGGCCGGGTTCCAGCTGCGCGCGGCGTCCAGCGTGACGTCCCGGCCGAGGTGGCGGGTGACGTGCGCGGCGTTGATCCCGGTGTCCAGTACGGCGAGCGCGACGCCCGCGCCGTCCAGCCCCTCGCCCGCGAGCTCGTCTGCGGCCAGCAGCCGCGCCACGTCGTGCCAGTCGCCCACCGGGGCGTCGCCGCCGCAGGTGAGGTTCGACTCGATCACCGGGTCGGCGAAGACGCCGACGACGTCGGGGCGGAGCGCCGGCAGCAGGGCCAGCCGGACCGCGGCCTCGTCGTCGGAGATCTCCCCGCGGACCAGGACCGAGGCGTCCTCGGCGGCGAGCGAGAAGCGCAGCGGCTGGTTCAGCGAGAGCGGGTCGCCGCCCGCCGGCGGGACCGGGCGCGGCACCGCCACCGGCGCGAAGGAGGGGTCCAGGACGACCCCGGGCAGGCCGTCGGCGACCTCGGCCGCGGCGGCGGTCCGGCCGGGGTCGGTCACGGCCGCGACGACGTCCGGAGAGGGGCGGAGCTGGATCAGGACCCGCATGGCACACCACCGAGAGGTTGAAGGATCGAGGACGGCGGACCTCCCCACGTTCCTGCATCTCCGCGGCCTCGTCCAGTCCCGCAAACCGCCCGCCACCAGCGGGTGTGGTGCAATCCCGGTAAACCGCCGCGGCCGGTCCTCCTTCCGCGGGAGGGCCGGGATCACTACGTTTGGACGGCATGACCGCCGCGGCGCAGAGCACGCCACCCCACCGCCCCGACACCCGCTCCGAGCACTGGCTGGCCACCCGCCCCCGGCTGGTCGTGGCCAGCGCCTTCATGCTCTTCCTGGAGCTGGCGCTGATCCGGTGGACCGGGTCGAACATCGTGCACCTGAGCTACTTCACCAACTTCGTGCTGCTCGGCTCGTTCCTCGGCATCGGGCTGGGCTTCCTGCGGGTGGGGCGGACGGACCGGCCGCCGTACTACTCGCCGATCGCGCTGGCGGCGCTGGTGGCCGTCATCCTGCTGTTCCCGGTCACCGTGGACCGCCACACCGAGGGCGTCCTGTACTGGACCAGCCTGAGCGCGGGCGGGCCGCCGCCCTGGCTGATCCTGCCGGTGGTCTTCGTCGCCGCGGCGGTGGTGCTGATGGGCCCGGCCGAGCTGGTCGGCCGCTGCTTCCCGGAACTGGACCGGCTGGAGGCCTACCGCTACGACCTGGTCGGCAGCCTGACCGGCATCGGCCTGTTCACCGCGCTGTCCTTCCTCGGCGCGCCCCCGGTGGTGTGGGGCGTGATCGCCGCGCTCGCCTACGCCGTCCTGCTCCGGCCGCGCGGGCTCTGGGCGCGGGCCGCGCTGGCCGTGCCGTCGCTGGTGGTGGTCGCGGCGCTGGCCGCCGAGACGCTGACCGCCGGGGCCCTGTGGTCGCCGTACTACAAGGTGACCCACAGCCGCTTCGAGCAGGAGGGCGTGCCGGTGATGGACATCCAGGTCAACGGGATCCCGCACCAGCGGGCCGTCCCGGCGGCGACCGGCTGGAGTGGGAGCGGCAGTACGCCCTGCCGTACGAGCGGGCGGTCGGCGGGAGGCTGGACGACGTGCTGATCGTGGGCGCGGGCAGCGGCACCGACGTGGCGATCGCGCTGTCCAAGGGGGCGAAGCGGGTGGACGCGGTGGAGATCGACCCCCGGCTCCGCGAACTGGGCGGAGCCCACCACCCGGACCGGCCCTACGCCGACCCGCGCGTCACCGTCCACATCACCGACGGCCGCGCCTTCCTGGAGCAGACGGGCAAGAAGTACGACCTGATCCTGTTCGCGCTGCCCGACTCGCTCACCCTGGTCTCCGGGGCGAGCTCGCTCCGGCTGGAGAGCTACCTGTTCACCCGGGAGGCGATGGAGGCGGCCCGCGAGCACCTCAAGCCCGGCGGGGCCTTCTCGATGTACAACTACTACCGGGAGAGCTGGCTGGTGGACCGGCTCGCCTCGACCGTGCAGGCCGCCTTCGGGCACAAGCCGTGCGTGGACGTCGTGAGCACGGCCGGCCAGCAGGCGGTGATCACCGCGGGGGTCACCGCGCGGGCCCAGTCCTGCGGCGCCGAGTGGGCGGGCGCGACCGCCGCCACCCCGCCGCCCTCGGGGGACGACCGGCCCTTCCTCTACCTGAAGGACCGGACGATCCCGCAGATCTACGTCGTCACCCTGCTGCTGATCCTGATCGTCAGCCTGCTCGCGGTCCGGGTGGTCGCCGGGCCGTACCGCCGGATGCGCCCCTATGCCGACCTGTTCCTGCTCGGGGTGGCGTTCCTGCTGCTGGAGACCAAGAGCGTGACCGGGTTCGCGCTGCTGTTCGGCACCACCTGGGTGGTCAACGCGATCGTGTTCGCCGGGGTGCTGGTCGCGGTGCTGGCCGCGGTGGAGGTGACGCGCCGCCTGCGGACCCCGTCGCTGTCCGTCATGTACGGCGTGCTGCTGGCCGGCCTGGCGCTGGCCTGGCTGGTGCCGGACTCCTGGCTGCTGGGCCTGCCGGTGCCGGTGCGGGCGGTGGTCGCCGTGCTGGTGGCGTTCCTGCCGATCTTCGCGGCCAACGTGGTGTTCGCCAAGCGCTTCGCCGACTCCGCCGACGGCACGACCGCGTTCGGCGCCAACCTGCTGGGCGCGATGGTGGGCGGCTGCCTGGAGTACCTGGCGCTGGTCATCGGCTACCAGGCGCTGCTGATCGTGGCGGGCCTGCTCTACCTGGGGGCGTTCGCGCTGCTGCCGAGGACCGCCCGGGCGGCGTGAGCGCGCCGGACGGTCCGGGCGTGCGGGACGGCGTGAGCACGCCGGACGGCCTGGACGCGCCGGACGACCCGGCGTCGGACGCGCCCGGCCCGGACCCCCGTGCGGGAGGTCCGGGCCCGGGACGTGCGGTGCGGCGCCTACAGGCCGCAGAGCTCGTCGAGGGACTGGGCGCTCTTGCCGGCCGTCGGGGTCTTGTTGGCCGTCGGCCTGAGCGCCGTCGGCTTGGCGGGAGCGCTGAGCGTCGGGGTGGGGGAGGCGCCGGTCGCGCCGGGCGTGGCCGTCGCGCGGCCGGCCAGGGAGTTGCGGCGGGGCTGGGTCGACTGGCGCAGCGCCTTGGCGGACGCGGCGCGGATCTTCTGCCAGTCGGGCGAGCCGGTGTAGAACTCCGGCGGCACGAACTGGAGGCTGGTGATCCTGGCGTCCTTGACCTTGAGGGCCAGGTCGGTCAGGTGCTCCAGCATGTCGCGCGGGATGTTCGTCTGGGCCATGCGCTTGGCCACGCCTGCGATCTTGGTGAAGTTCGTCAGGACGACGGTGGGGGTGGCCTGCTGGGCGAACGCGCCGATGACGCAGCGCTGGCGGGCCATCCGGGAGAAGTCGTCGCTGCCGACGCGCGAGCGGCCGTACCAGAGGGCCTCCTCGCCGGAGAGCGTCTGGTAGCCGGCCTTGATCGTGCCGGCGGTGCCGAACGAGCCGCCGTACTTGACGTCGTGCTCCACCTTGATCTTCAGCCCGCCGATGGCGTCGACCAGGTGGGCGAAGCCGTACATGTTGATCAGGGCGTAGTAGTCGATCTTCAGGTTGAGCGTGTAGCCGATGGCGTCCATGAGAGCCCGGGGGCCCTGGTGCTTGCGCCCCATGACCTCCGGGTGGTCCTCGGCGTACTGCCAGACCTCGTTGAGCAGGCCGCCGTTGGGCAGCTCGCGCATGAAGCCGTTGGGGAACTGCTTGGCCAGCGGGCTGGAGGGCGGGAAGCGCACGTGCTGCAGGTTGCGCGGGAGGCTGAACATGACGGTGTTGCCGGTCTTGATGTGGATGCTGGCCACGTTCATGCTGTCGGTGCGGATGCCCTCCCGGTTGCCCGCGCCGTCGCCGCCGATGAGCAGGAAGTTGATCCGGTCGCGCCCGTCCCAGGGGTCCTCGGGCTTGAACGTGGGCGCGGCGGGGTCCTGCGGGTCGGTCGGGAAGATGGCGTTGACGGTGTCCTTGACGGTCAGCACCGTGTTGGCGGCCAGCGCGAACGGGGCCGTGACCGCCACGCAGAGCGTGCCGATGGCGATGCCGGAGACGATCTGGCCGGTGCCGTTGAGCCTGCTGGGGCCGAGCGTGATGTAGGAGGCGAGCACCAGCAGGAACCAGCCGAGCGCGCCGAGGCCGGCCAGGCTCGCGGTCAGGCCGAGCACGCCGTCCCGGGTGGCGAGACCGGTGTTGCCCTCACCGGAGAGCGTGATCCCGACGATCAGCCCCAGCAGCAGCAGCACGCCGAAGGCGCCGAGCAGGATGTAACCGACGCGGCGCCGCCCGGCGCGCAGGTGCGCCGCACCGGGCAGGATCACCGAGAGCGCGGTCCAGCCGATGAGCGCCCCGGTGGTCAGCGGCCGGGCGAACCGGGGCCGCGCCGCCGGTACGGCCGGCGGGCCCGGGGCACGGAGGCCGCCCGGGGCATGGA
>NZ_CDRNDK010000115.1:0-15574 GCF_977012225.1 Planomonospora algeriensis
CAGCCGGTCCGCGGCGGCCCGCCGGTCCCCGTCGGTCAGCGACCGGTCCAGGGCGGCCGAGAGCGCGGCGAGCGTCGCCCGCGGGTCGGCCACCAGGCCGAGCGTCACCGGGTGGTTCTTGGCGATCTCGTAGGCGTCCAGGTCGACGTGCACGATCCGGGCGTCGTCCCGGAACGGGGACGCCAGGTCGGGGAAGACCTCGGGGAACAGGTAGGTGCCGACCACCAGCACCGCGTCCGCCTCCGCGACGGCGGCCCGGCTGACCGCGCCGAACATGTGCCCGAGCTGGCCGCGGAAGAGGGGATGCGCGGCGTCGATGCCCACCTCGGAGTAGTCCACGCCCCACACGTCCGCGCCGAGCAGCTCGGCGACCCGGGCCAGCTCCGCCTGGGCGCCCGAGGCGACCACCCCGTCACCGATCAGGATCAGCGGCCGCCGGGCGCCGGCCAGCAGGCCCGCCGCCTGCTCCACCAGCTCCGGCACCGGCACGACGGCCGTGCCGAGCCGCGTGCTCGGCACGACCGGCTCGTCGTTGGGCCGGTCGAGCACGTCGAGCGGGAGGGCCACGAAGACCGGGCCGCGGGGCGGCGTCATCGCGATCTTCACCGCCCGGCGCAGCACCCGCAGCACCGACGACGGGTCCGTCACCCGGGTGGCGTACTTGGTGACCGGTTCCGCCATCGCGACGAGGTCGGCGGCCATCTGCGCGTCCATCGCCTCGTAGCGCACCCCGGCCTCGCCGGCCACCACCACCAGCGGCGAGTGACCGCGCATGGCCTGGTACATCATCCCGACGCCGTTGCCCAGGCCCACCCCGCTGTGCAGCTGGACCAGGGCGGGACCGCCGGTGGCCCGGGCGTAGCCGTCGGCGATGCCCACCGCCACGGCCTCCTGCAGCGCCAGCACGTAGTGGAAGCCGTCGTAGTCCTCCAGGGCGTCCAGGAAGCCCTGCTCGACGGTGCCCGGATTGCCGAACATGTGGGTGATGCCGTCGGCCAGGAACTGCTCGATGATCGCGTGGTTGCCGTCTCTGGTCACGGCGCGCCTCACCAGCCGTACCGGCGCAGGCCGGACTCGAGCACCTCGACCAGCTTCTCCCCGGTCAGGAAGGAGTCCGGCGTCGACCGTCCGGTGACGAACGGGTAGTCGACGATGACCGAGGTCCCCTTCCCGAAGTTGCCGTGGTAGGCGCCGTCGGGACCGGTGGCGTCGCGCAGGATGTACTCCAGCGGGTACGGCGGCGGCCCCATGTTGAAGTCGGTGCCCAGGAAGCCGGTGCCGTCCGTGTAGTCGTACTCCTTGCAGTGCCCGGTGACGTGCTTGCCCCAGATGATGCTGCGGCGGTCCTCCCAGTCCCGGGCGAAGGCCAGGCAGGCCACGCCGTAGCACTCCGCGGCGATCGGCTTGCCCGCCCGCAGGAAGGCGAGGACCAGCGCGTGCACCCGCTCGTTGTTGCCCAGGTCGGCGATGGGGCCGCTGCCGCCCACGATCAGCAGCGCGTCGTAGCGGGCCAGGCCGGACTCGGCCGCGGCGAGTTCCTCGTGGTAGGCCTCCAGCCTGCGCAGGTAGTCGGGCTCGCTGGTGAACGGCCGCGCCGGGATCAGGGCCGACAGGTCGATCGGGTCGTCCAGCCGGGTGGACTCGTCGAGCTCGCGCGCCAGCTTGGCCACCTCCGGCGTGGTGACGGTGCGGCCGAGCGGCGGGTCGACGTAGTCGGGGTCGACGCTGGGCGGCAGCACGTGCGGGCGCTTCCCCGTCGGGGTGGCGAAGGCCGTCTCGTAGCCGCGCCGGTCGAAGTGGGTGAGCGGCCCCAGCAGCTCCTCACCCCAGTAGCCGTGCTCGGACAGGATCACCAGTACTCGTCTGGACATAGCTCCTCCGTCGTCGGATGGCGGGAGATCAGCGGGCATCGGGGCCGATGATCCAGTTCTCGGTCGCGGTCAGGGAGAAGACGTGCGCGGGGTCGGCGACCGCCTCCAGCGCGGGCCGGACCCTCTCCTCGAAGTACGGCGACGCCAGTGCGGCGCGCAGCGCTTCGACGTCGTCGAACCAGATCTGCTCGACGCTGTCGAAGCTCGCCTCGCCGAAGGTGTAGAAGCCGTCGCGGGTGTGGGCGTGCAGGTGCCGGCGGAGCCCGGGCAGCCCGCTGACCAGGGGCGCGTAGGTGTCGAGGGTCCGCCGGCGGTGCTCGTCGAGGGTGGTCCCCGGCTTCCGCTTGATGAGGGTCGTCATCTTCACCCACCCCGGCCGGCCTCGGCGGGCGGGGGACCCGCCACGATCTCGTGGGCCTCGGTGTCGAGCACGATGGTCAGCCAGAACGCCGCCCAGTTCGGCTCGTCGCGGCGGGCTCCCTGCAGGAACTCCTCGGTCTGCAGGGAGGCCAGCTGCTCCTCGTCGTTCTCCAGCCAGATCTCCGCGATGCCCTGGTGCGGCAGGGCCGGCCGGCCGCGGTCGGCGTCGAACGGGACGCGGGAGTCGATCAGGTAGCGCCGGATCTGGGGGATCCTCGCGGCGAACTTCACCGCGTGCACGTTCGTCCAGTAGTCCTGGAACTCGGCGGCGGTCATGCCGGGCTTCGGCGCGGCCAGGATGAACTGATGGATCATGAGGGCTCCTGTGTCTGCAGGTCCTGCTTGATGAAGTCGGCCGCACGCTCACCGATCATCACGACGGTGGTGTGCGGGTGGGCGGAGACGATCGACGGCATGATGGAGGCGTCGGCCACGCGGAGCCCTTCGACGCCGTGCACCCGCAGGCGGGCGTCCACGACGGACAGGCTGTCGAGGCCCATCTTGCAGGAGCCCGCGTAGTGGTGGTATGAGCCGGTGTTGTGCACCACCCAGTCCTCCAGCTCGGCGCGGGTGCGCACCTGCGGCCCCGGGGCGACCTCGGTCATCCCCCAGTTCTCGGTGAACGCCTTGGTCCGCAGCACGTCCCGGGCGATCTCCGTGAGATCGGCGGCCCGGACGAGGTCGGCCCGCTCGCCGTAGAAATTCGGGTTGACCCGCGGGCGCGCGGTCGGGTCGGCGCCGCCCAGCCGGACCCAGCCGCGGGACAGGGGGCGGACGATGCCGGGGAGCATGATGACCAGGTGCGGGTCCACGTCGTCCTGCTCGGCCACCGCGGTGGTCCGCCCCGTGGCCTTCCACTGCGCGAGCTTGGCGATGAGCTTCTCGCCCCAGGGCGCGCGGGGCAGGAACCACAGCTCCATGTCCGCCACGGGCAGACCCGGCTGCGACCCCCAGTAGAGGACGGACTCGTTGATCATGCCCTCGTCGGGGCCCGGCCGGTCCAGGTACCCGGTGGGGCCGATGACCAGCGGATGGTTGTGGTAGTTCTCCCCCACCCCCGGCAGGTCCGCGACGACCGGGATGTCGAACTCCCGCAGCTGGGCGGGGTCGCCGATCCCCGACAGCAGCAGCAGCTTCGGCGACTCCATCGCGCCGGCGCTGACCACCACCTCCTGGGCGGCCCGCACGGTCCGCACCGCACCGTCCTTGACGTACTCGACGCCCGTGCAGCGCCTGCCCTCGAACAGCAGCCGCGTGGCCGTGGCCTCGGACACCACCGTCAGGTTCGGGCGGGCGGCGGCCGGCTCGTAGTAGCCGGTGCGCACGCCGTTCCGCTCGCCGTCCCTGAGGTCCAGGTGGTGCCAGCCCACGCCGAAGTCCTCGGCGTTGAAGTCGGCCACCTGCGGGTAGCCCAGCTCCACGCAGGCGTCGATGAACGCCTGGGAGAGCTCGTTGCCGCTCTGCCCCCCGCTCACCACGTTGATCGGGCCGCCGCGGCCGGCGGTGGGGTTGGTCCCGTCCTCCTGGTTCTCCAGCTTCTGCAGGTAGGGCAGCACGTCCCGGTGGGACCAGCCCGCGGCTCCCCCGTAGGCCCAGGAGTCGTAGTCCGCGGCCCTGCCCCGGTTGTGGATCATGTGGTAGATGTTCGAGCAGCCGCCCAGGCCCCGGCCCGAGGCCGAGTAGACCGTGTCCCCGTCGAGTCCCGGCTGCGGTTCGGTGAGGTAGGCCCAGTCCCAGTGGCTCAGGTTCGTCCGGGACCAGTACTCCGGGACCCGGATCAGCTCGTCGACCTCGGCGCTGCCGGCCTCCAGGACCAGTACGGTCACGTCGGGGATCTCGGTGAGCCTGGCGGCGATCACCAGGCCGGCGGTGCCGCCTCCGACGATGACGAAGTCGAACGCGTCAGGCATGTCGCCTCCTTGGGCGCGGTTGGCGTCAGAGCGGTTGGCGTCAGATGCGGTGCGCGTCCTCGGCGATCATGTCCGCCGCCTTCTCGGCGATCATGATCGTCGGCGCGTTGGTGTTGCCGGCGGTGATCGTCGGCATGATCGACGCGTCGACGACGCGCAGCCCCGTCACCCCGTGCACCGAGAGCCTGGGGTCGACGACGGCCTCGCCGTCACGGCCCATCCGGCAGGTGCCGACCGGGTGCCAGACCGTCGAGGCCGAGGCGCGGGCGTAGCCGGCCAGGTCGTCCGCGTCGGCGCCGGGGGCCAGTTCGCGGCCGCGGAAAGGGGCGAACGGCGCGGTCCCCACCAGTTCCCTGGCGATCTCGATCCCCCGGACGAGCACGTCCAGGTCGGCCTGCCGGTCCAGGTAGCGGGGATCGACCACGGGCAGGTCGCCGGGGTCGGCCGAGCGCAGGGTGACCGTCCCCCGGCTCTGCGGCCGGGCGAGGATCGGCGCGAAGGTGAACCCCGGCCGGTCGGTCCGGTAGCGCTCGTCCACGAACTGCACGGGGCCGAAGAAGAACTGCAGGTCGGGAGAGTCCTCCTCGCCCGGGGGCCGCGTGTGCAGGAACACCCCGGCCTCGGCGAGCAGCTCGGGGAAGGCGAGCTCACGCGGGCTCTCGTAGGCGACACCGAACAGCAGGTGGTCCTGGAGGCCGGCGCCCACGCCCGGCAGGTCCGCCAGGGGGGCGATGCCGTGCTCGCGCAGATGGCCGGCCGGTCCCAGGCCGGAGAGCATCAGCAGCGCGGGCGAGGCGAGCGCCCCGCAGGAGACGATCACCTCCGCCGCCGCCCTGACCCGGTGCACCCGCGAACCGGTCGTGTACTCGACCCCGACCGCCCTCGTGCCCTCGAACAGGACGCGGGTGGCCCGCGCCCGGGTCGCCACGGTCAGGTTCCGGTGCCCCAGCACCGGGTGGAGGAAGCCGACCGCGGTGCTGGCCCGCCTGTTGTCCTTGCTCCGGGTCGACTGGTAGTAGAACCCGACGCCCTCCTGCCGGGCGCCGTTGTAGTCGACGCCCCCCGCGACCCGGTCCGCGCCCGTCCGGCCGCTCCACTCCTCCACGGCCGCGACGAACGCCATGGACACCTCGGAGGGGCGGCCGTAGCGCACGACGGAGAGCGGCCCGCCCGCCCCCCGGTACTCCGACTCGCCGTCCTCGAAGTCCTCCGACCGCTTGAAGTACGGCAGGACCTCCTCGTAGCCCCAGCCCTCGTTGCCCATCCGGCTCCAGCGGTCGTAGTCCCGCCGGTTCCCCCGGACGTACATCATGGCGTTGATCGACGTGCCGCCGCCGACGATCCGGCCCTGCGGGATGTCGACCCGCCTGCCGCCCAGACCCGGCTGGGGGACCGTCCGGTATCCCCAGCTGAAGTCCTCCGCGCCCCACATCGAGGTCATCGACGGGATGGCGGTGTCGTGCACCGACGGCGCGTCGTCCGGCCCCCCGGCCTCGAGCAGCAGGACGCGGCAGTCGAGGCTCTCCAGGAGCCGCCTGGCCACGACGCATCCGGCCGCGCCCGCGCCGACGACGACGTAGTCGTAGTCGGCGCCGTAGCCGTGGGACCCCATCAGGAGCCCTCCGGCAGCAGGTCCGCCTCCTGCAGCCCCGGGACGAGGTCGACGACCAGGTACTCGAGGTAGTACCTGCCCCACATCGTCTGCCAGAGCGGGAAGGTGCCATCGAACGGCTCACCGCGCCTCTCCGCCAGGCGCCGTTCGAGGTCCCAGACGAGGGTGTCGAAGTCCGCCTCCGCGAACGGCAGGCCGAAGCCGGCCGCGGCCGCCATGACCTCGTCCTTGCCTCGCGTCTTGAGCGTCTCCAGCAGGTCCGGCCGCACCGCGACGGTCCTGAGGAACTCGATCACGTTGGCCTCGCTCACCGGTTCCCCTCCTCGACCAGGCGGTGCAGTTCGTCGTCGCTGTAGCGGGAGACGACGTGGTCGATGAGGTAGTCCAGGTGGAGGCGGCCCCACATGGCCCTCCACAGGCTGCTCCCGCCGTCCACCGCCTCGCCGTCCTTGTCGGCGATGACGCCGATCTCCAGCTTCGAGACGACCGCGGAGACGTCGTCGCCGTCGAAGTCGAATCCTTCGTTCTTCGCGTGGAAAAGCAGCTGAGCCAAATTCCTGCCGCTATTGGCGGCACGCATCCCGGGTTTCTCCCTGACCTCCAGGAGAAATTGGAGAAAGCTCTTCTGAGACATTTTCCTCCCCCACTAGACGAGTCGGCCGGCATTCACCGGAATGCCTTTCCGAAGATCCCCCGGAATGCGATACAGCGTCAACGGAGAATGTCCTACTTCTGGAACTCGCGATTAGGGGTGACGTACTGAGTCAAGTCCGGTTCCATAGGGGTGAATGACCGGGACCCTCCGTGACGATCAGGGGTGGCGTAGGGGTGAGCACACGGAACGCTCCGTGACGGGAGGAAAGAAAAAACCGGGCTCCCGATCGGAGCCCGGGCCGTACGGGGCCGCGGAGCCTCAGCCTCCGGACACCGGCGACTCGCAGCCGGCTCCGCCGTCGATCGGCAGCCTGACCTGGAAGCGGGTGTCCCCCGGCCTGGAGCGGACCACGATCGACCCGCGATGGCGCTGCGTGACGATCCGGTGGGTCAGGTGGAGTCCCAGGCCGGTGCCCACCCCGATGTCCTTGGTGGTGAAGAAGGGCTCGAACAGCCGCGGCAGGATCTCGGCGGGCACCCCGGGGCCGTCGTCGGCGACCTCGACGAGGACACAGGCGCCCTCGCGCCGCACGGTGATCACGAGTTCGCCCCGGCCGTCCAGCGCGTCGGCCGCGTTGTCGATCAGGTTCGTCCACACCTGGTTGAGCTCACCGGGATAGCCCTGGATCGCCGGGACGTCGGGGGCGTGGCGCTGCACGACGGTGATCCCGGCCAGCTGCGGGCGGAGCATCGCGAGCGTCGTCTCGATGCCCAGGCGCACGTCGACCTCGCGCTCGGGCGCCCGGTCCAGGTTCGTGTACTCCTTGGTGTCCCTGACGATCCCCGAGATCCTCGTCCCCGCCTCCCGCACGTCCACGACGTACGAGCGCGTCTGCAGCATCGACGACAGGTAGCCCAACGCCTCGGGGAGGACCTCCGGACGCACCCGCCCGGCGAAGGACCCCAGCCACGACGCGTCCAGCCCGCGTTCGACCAGCAGCTCGGCGAGGACGGCGCCGTCCGGCAGCCCGTGGTCCTCCAGCCAGTCCTGCAGCTCCTCCTCGAACTCCCCGGCCTCGAGGATGTCCCAGCCGCTCGCGCCCCGGCGCCTGCTCTCCCACTCCCGCGCCGCCGCGCGCAGGGCGGCGCGCTCCTCCTCGTCCGCCGCGGCGCCCCAGGCCTCCGCCCGGGCCTGGAGCCCGCTCCAGGGCGTCGCCCAGCCCGCCGATCGCCCGGGTGACCGCGGCCACCGGGTTGTTCAGCTCGTGCGCGAGCCCCGCGGCCAGCGTGCCGAGGGCCGCCAGGGCGCTGCGCTGCCCGGCCCCGACCGTCATGTCCCGGACCCGCATCGCGAGCACCGGAAGGAGCGTCCGGCTCACCTCCGGCACGCGGGCCAGCATCTCCAGGAAGGCGTCCCGCTCGTACAGCCCGACCCGGGTGGCGCCGACCGACATGGCGGTGACGAGGTAGGCGTCGTCGGCGAGCACCGGCAGCTCGGCGGTGAAGGTGTGGGCCAGCGCCACCGTCCCGTCGTCGTACCGCTCGGCGTCGGGGCGGGTGGAGTGCCGGGTGAGGACCTCCTCCCTGCCGTCCACCACCTTCGTGATGAGCAGCTCGCCTTCGAGGAGCACCACGAAGAAGCGCGCCGGGGAGCCCTCGGTGAAGAGGGTCTCGCCGTCCGCCAGCTCCCTCGCCGTCCCGGCCGCCGACAGCCAGCCGTACTGCTCGTCGGTCAGCCCCGAGAAGAGCGGGTGCGCCCGCAGGTCCTCGATCAGCAGGGGCGAGTCGGTCATCCGTCGGCCTCTCACACGGGACGGGGCGGAACGCGCGGGGAGCGGCAGCCACCGTGCCAGCTCCGCGGGGAACCGGTCAACGCGGCGGGCCGTACTACGTCAGGTACGGCGGCGCGGCCCCGGCGACCTGACGAGGTCGCTCCCGCCGCGTTGACGGCCCGGCACCGTCCCTGGCTACGGTCGCGTTCCCGGTGCCGGGACCCCTCCCGGGACCGTCCGTGTTCCCGATGCCCGAACCTCCGGGGGAGATCCTGTGACACCACCCGCGACCGCCGTCCGGTCCAGCGGGGCCGCCCTCGCCCTGCTCGTCACCACGCAGTTCGTCCTGGTCCTGGACTCCACGATCGTCGGGGTCGCGCTGCCGTCCATCGCCCGGGACCTCGACCTCGCCCAGGAGGACCTGTCCTGGGTCAACAACGCCTACGTGCTGGTCTTCGGCGGCTTCCTCATGCTGGGCGGCAGGCTCGCCGACCTGGCCGGCCGCCGCCGGGTGTTCGTCGCCGGCCTGCTGCTGTTCACCCTGGCCTCCCTCGCCGGCGGGCTGGCCCCCACGCCCGGCGTGCTCATCGCCTGCCGCGCCGTCCAGGGGCTGGCCTCCGCGCTCGTCGCCCCCGCGGCGCTCTCCCTGCTGATGACGGTCTTCCCCGACGGCACACCGCAGGAGAAGGCCCGGCGGAACCGGGCGCTGGGGGTCTACGGGGCCGTCTCCGGCGCAGGCGGCGCCGCGGGCATGGTCCTGGGCGGGCTGCTCACCGACGGCTTCGGCTGGGAGGCGGTCTTCTACGTCAACGTCCCGATCGGGGTGGCCGGCGCGCTGCTCGCGCCCGTCCTGCTGCCCCCCGGCCGCGCCGGCGAGCGCGGCGGGGGCTTCGACCTCGCCGGCGCCACGACGGTCACCGCCGGACTGGCCCTGCTGGTGTACGTGCTGGTCGGGACGGAACGCAACGGCTGGGCGTCGGCGCAGACCCTCGGTCTGGGCGGTCTGGCGGTCGCGCTGCTGGCGGCGTTCGCCTGGATCGAGACCCGCAGCGGGCAGCCGCTGGTCCCGCTGGGGATCTTCCGCAGGCGCACCCTGCGCGGGGCGAACCTCGTGGGGGCGCTGATCCCGATGGGCGTGATCCCCTCGATCTTCTTCCTCACCCTCTACACCCAGCAGGTGCTCGGCTTCTCCCCCCTGGCGTCCGGGCTGGCCCTCGCCCCGCTGGCCCTGTCCGTCGTCCTCGCCGCCACCACCGTGGGCCGCTTCCTCGCCCGCCTGGGCCTGCGCCTGGCCACCGCCGCCGGCGCCTGCTGGTCACCTGCGGCCTGCTCTGGGCCTCCAGGATCTCCGGCGGGTCGTTCCTGCTCGAACAGCTCGGCCCGGAGATCCTCATCGGGCTCGGCGGCGGCACCGTCTGGGTCACCGCGACCGTCGCCGCGACCTCCGACGCCACCGAGCAGGAGGCGGGCCTCGCCTCGGGCCTGTTCAACACCTCCAACCAGATCGGCGCCGCGCTCGGCCTGGCCGTCCTGGCGGCCGTCGCGACCGCCGTCACCGGCGCGACCGTGAACCAGGCGACGCTCACCGAGGGGTACGGCACCGCGCTGCTCGGCGGCACCGCCTTCGCCGTCCTGGCCCTGCTGTCGGCCCTGCTCCTGCTGCCGGGCCGCGAGACGGCCGCCGGGGGCGGGGTTCCCGCACCCGAGGAGGTGCACGCCCGGTGAGGCGGGGAGGCGCACGATGGTAGAGGCGGTGGAGGCGCTGCGGACGCTCGCGCTGCCGGTGGGGGCCGTGGCGGTCGCCGCGGCGGCGCGCCGGTTCAACCTGTCCCCTCCGATCATGCTCGTCGTCGCGGGCCTGGTGGTCTCCTTCGTGCCGGGCCTGCCGGCGTACGAGATCGACCCGGGTTTCGTGCTCGCGGTCTTCCTCCCGCCGCTGCTGTACGCGGCCGCGCTGGAGAGCTCCTACCTGCGGCTGAAGGACAACGCCCTGCCGATCGTGCTGCTCTCGATCGGCCTGGTGCTGTTCACCACCGCGGTCGTCGGAGTCGTCGCCCACGCCCTCGTCCCCGGCCTGTCGCTGGCGGCGGGCCTGGTGCTGGGAGCCATCGTCGCGCCGCCCGACGCGGTCGCGGCGGTGGGCATCGCCCGGCGGCTGCGGCTGCCGCGCAGGGTCCTGACGATCCTGGTGGGCGAGAGCCTCTTCAACGACGCCACCGCCCTGACCCTCTTCGGCCTCGCGGTGACCGCGGCCCTGCCGGGCGCCGAGCCGACCTCCCTGCTCTCCGGGATCGTGAAGTTCGCCGTCGTCTCGGCGGGCGGGATCGCGCTGGGCCTGGTGCTCGGCCCCGTGCTCCGCCGGCTGCACCGGCGGCTGAACGACCCGCTGGTCGTGAGCGCGCTCTCGCTCCTGGTCCCCTTCACCGCCTACCTGCTGGCCGAGGCCGTACACGTGTCCGGAGTGCTCGCGGTCGTGGTGACCGGGCTCTACCTCGGCTACCGCTCCCCGGAGGAGAGCTTCACCACCCGGGTGCAGGGCACCGCCCTGTGGGCGATCGTCGGGTTCGCCCTCGAATCCGTGGTCTTCGCGCTGATCGGGCTGCAGCTGCGACCGATCCTGCAGTCCCTGTCGGGGGGGCCGGAGCTGATCGGCTACGCCGCGGTGGTCTTCCTGGTCGTGGTCGCGACGCGCCTGCTGTGGGTTCCGGCCACGCACCTGCCCGCGTGGCTGTCCAGGCGCCGCGGCGAGACGGACACCCCGTGGCAGGGCATCACCATCGTGTCGTGGGCGGGGATGCGGGGGGTGGTCTCGCTCGCCGCCGCCTTCGGCGTCTCCGAGAGCCTGCAGTCCCGGAACATGATCCTGTTCCTCACCTTCAGCGTGGTGCTCGGCACGCTGCTCGTCCAGGGGGTGACCTTCCCCCTGCTCATCCGCCGGCTCAAGATCGGAACCCGGGACGAGGAGGAGCGCGACGTGCTCGACCACGCCATGGCGCAGCAGGAGGCCGGACAGGCCGCCCTGCGCCATCTGGAGAGCCTGGTCGCGGCCGCCGGGCCCGGCGCCCCGCCGGCGGACCTCGTGGAGCGGCTGCGCCGGTCGGCGGAGGAACGCCAGCACCGGGCGTGGGAGGGGCTGCGGAACGGCGCCGGCCCGGACGGGGGCGCCGAGACCCCCAGTACGGCCTTCCGGCGGTTGCGCACAGAGATGATGAACGTCGAACGAGGGGTGTTCGCACGCCTGCGCGACGAGCGGCGCATCGACGACGAGGTGTTCCGGAAGGCGATGCACGCGCTCGACCACGAGGAGGCGATGCTCACTCCTCCCCCGCCCCCGTGACGGACCCTGCGGCGGACTCAGTCAGGTCCGCTCCCGATCCGCACGACTAAATCAGGTACAGCCTGTCGAACGCCCCATGCTGCCTAGGCTGGGGCCGAACGGAGGTCACAGATGAAGGAATGCACGCACACCGACCAGATCCGCGTGACGGAGCCATCCGCCGCCGGATGCGAGGAATGCCTCGCGATCGGCAGCATCTGGGTTCATCTTCGCAAATGCCTTTCCTGCGGCCACGTCGGTTGCTGCGACTCCTCCCGCAACCGTCACGCGACCAAGCACTACCGCTCCACCGGCCACCCCATCGCGGGGTCGTTCGAGCCCGGCGAGACCTGGGCCTGGTGCTACGCGGACGAGGTGGTGCTCGAAGGAGTGTGAGGCCGTCCGCGCCCGATGAGTCCGGTTCTGGAGGAGATGTGAGATGAACGAGGCGAATCCCGAGAGCGGCAAGCCGGTGATCCTCGCCGTGGACGACGACCCCCAGGTGCTCCGCGCGGTCCGCCGCGATCTCCGTAGCGTCTACTCCGACCGCTACCGGGTGCTCGGCGCCCCCTCCGCCCGGGAGGCCCTGGAGATCCTCGACACGCTGGAGGAACGTGGCCACGACATGGCCCTGTTCCTGGTGGACCAGCGCATGCCGGAGATCACCGGGGTGCAGTTCCTGCTCGAGGCGGTGAGCAGGTTCCCCGACGCCAGACGGGTCCTGCTCACCGCGTACGCCGACACCGACGCGGCGATCACCGCGATCAACCGGGTACGGCTCGACCACTACCTGATGAAGCCGTGGGACCCGCCCCAGGAGCGCCTCTTCCCCGTACTCGACGACCTGCTCTCCGACTGGCTGGCGTCCTACCGCCCTCCCTACGGAGGCATCCGCATCGTCGGCAACCTCGTGTCCCCCACGACCCACGCGGTGCGCGACTTCCTCACCCGCAACGAGCGCCCGTTCCAGTTCCTCGACGTCGGAGTCGACCCGGAGGCCCTCACCCTGCTGGAGGGCCACGACGACGCCCGCCTGCCGCTCGTGCTGTTCCCCGAGGGGGACCGGCTGTCGGCTCCGACGAGCGCCGAGCTGGCCGACCGCCTCGGCCTCGCCACCAGCGCGTCCCGGCCCCACTACGAGGCCGTCGTCATCGGCGCCGGACCGACCGGCCTGGCCGCCGGCGTCTACGCGGCCTCGGAGGGCCTGTCGTCACTCCTGATCGACGCCGACGTGCCCGGCGGCCAGGCCGGAACCTCCAGCCTGATCGAGAACTACCTCGGGTTCCCCTCCGGTCTCTCCGGCGGCGACCTGGCCCGCCGGGCGGTGTCCCAGGCCCGCAGGTTCGGCGCCGAGCTGCTGTACCCCGTGGAAGTCGTGGGGCTGCGCAGGGCCGATCCGGCACGCATCATCACCCTCGCCGACGGCACCGAGATCAGCGCGGAGATGGTCCTGCTGGCGATGGGCGTCTCCTACAACCGCATCGACGTGCCCGGAGCCGACCGGTTCGCCGGGGCGGGCCTCTACTACGGCGCCGCCACCACCGAGAGCCAGTCCTGCATCTCGCAGCACGTCTACGTCATCGGCGGGGCCAACTCCGCGGGCCAGGCCGCGCTCCACTTCTCGAAGTACGCCGCGCGGATCACCATGCTGATACGGTCCTCCTCCCTGGAGGCGGGGATGTCGCAGTACCTCGTGGATGAGATCAACAGGACGCCCAACATCGACGTCCGCCTGCGGACCAGGGTCGTCGAGTTCTCCGGCGGCGACCAACTGGAGCGGATCACGCTCGTCGACGACGCCACGGGCACCTCGACGGAGGAGGACGCCAAGTTCGTCTTCACCTTCATCGGCGCCAGGCCGCGTACCGAATGGCTGGACGGAGCGGTCGAGCGAGACGAGCACGGCTTCGTGATCACCGGATCGGATCTGGCCATGGGCGGCAAGATGCCGGCGTCCTGGGACGTCGATCGGCAACCGCTCCCCCTGGAGACCAGCGTGCCCGGTGTCTTCGCAGCCGGCGACGTGCGGTCACGCTCGATCAAGCGCGTGGCGTCGGGCGTGGGGGAAGGCGCCATGGCCGTGGCCCTGATGCACCGTTATCGCGCAATGGCATGACCGGAAACCGATTAAAATGCGCGACGGACGCCTCCACCGGCGAAACGATTCCAATTAAATAATCTTGTGCCATACCGGGGAAACCCCAATAATATCCCCATGGCGTATCCGTTCAGGGAATCGGCGCCGGTCCTCTCGGAGAGAGGTGGAACCGGCGCCGATTTCCGTTCCGTGGATTCAACCGGAGACCACGGCCGACCCCTCCGGGAAGAACCGGCGCGACCGGTCCGCCGGGGTCAGGCCGGGAAGGGCCACCCGCCAGAAGTTCGTTATCCGGTCCTCCAGGTCGCCGCGGCCGCTCATGACCTGGGAAACGAGCTGCAGGCCGCTGACCGTTCCGATGACCAGGCCCGATACGGCGTCCGGGTCAAGGTCCCGCCGGAGCTCTCCGGCCGTCTGCGCCTTCTCCAACAGGGCACGGAGCGTTTCCTGCCACATGGCGTACGTGGTGAACTCCCGAGGATTGTTGAAGGTGCCGTACTCGATCGCCAGGCGGACGCTCGCCCGAGTCATCACGTCTTCCTGGAGGCGCCGCGCGAAACCGTGGGTCGTATCGATGACGATCTGAAGCGGCGATCCCGTGTTGTCCGTCAGGTCGGTGGCGAGCATCTGGTCGGTCTGGACGACGGCCTTGGCGAGATCCTCCTTCGAGGTGAAGTGGAAATAGAGCGCACCCTTCGTCATGCCGGCCCGCTCGAAGATGAGAGCCATCGTCGCGGCGGCGTACCCGTACTCCTCGAAGACCTCCGCGGCGGCCTGCAGAATTCGCTGACGAGTGGCGACCGCCCGTGCTTGCTTAGCCAATTCGAGAACCCGAACTTTCGACCGCACCCGCAAGGGTGTATTCCTACGCTGAAAGCGTGAAGCTTTTTCGATTCAGGGATGACCGCGTAAAGCGGCAGCGATATCATATCAATACATGGCCCGGCAACTCCAATTCGAAAGGCCTGCACATGAGCGTGTTACATATGGCGTCAATGCAGGGGGCGGACGAGGACCCGCACCTCTTCGAGAGGACGGTACCCCGCAGACTCGTCCACCGCGCCGCGATCTCCGAGGTCATGCTCACCGACTGGCGGGCCGTCGACGGCGAGACCTTCCTGCTCGGTGCCCAGTGGCCCCGAACCCATCCGTTCTACACTCCCGCCAACGGCATGTACGACCCGCTGCTGCTGGCCGAGACGTTCCGGCAGGCGGGACTGCTGATCAGCCACGCGGAGTTCGGCGTCCCCTACGGCCACCAGTTCCTGATGCGAGATCTGTGGTACGAGGCGAATCCCGAAAGCCTGACCGTCGGTTCCCGTCCGTTGGACCTCATGCTCCGCTTCACCTGCCACGAAGTGCGCCGGAAGGGGGCAAGACTGGCGGGCATGCGATTCGAGGTCGATCTCTACCGGGACGACGAGCAGGTCGGCCGCGGCGGCAGTCGTTTCGACTGCGTCTCCCCCTCCGTCTACACCCGTCTCCGGGCCGGCTGCGTCCGCCCCGTCCCGGTGGACGTACGGCTTCCCGCCCCGGTCGCCCCGGCGCATGTCGGCCGCGACCGCGCCTCCGACGTCCTGCTCAGCCCGACCGCTCAGGACGACGTCTGGGAACTCCGAATCGACACCGGTCACCCCATCCTCTTCGACCATGAAGTCGATCATGTCCCGGGGATGGTCCTCATGGAGGCCATGCGGCAGGCGGCGCATCTCCTCTGCCGACCCGGGATGACCCTGCCCGTCAGAACCGATCTCGCCTTCCACCGCTACGTCGAGCTGGGTGACCAGTGCAGTCTCAGTGCCTTCGTCAAGGATCTCCTGCCCAACGGCGACGCGCTCATCAGGATGTCCATCGAACAGTACGGCAGCGCCGCGGTCACCGGCTCCGTCACCGCACGACCTTTGCACTGAGGTCTCGGCGAGAGCATCCCGGAAAACAGGAAAGGGCCGCCCCGAAGGGCGGCCCTCACCAAAAAGATTGT
>NZ_CDRNDK010000116.1:0-15253 GCF_977012225.1 Planomonospora algeriensis
GACCGGGGCGTGCCGGCGCCACGCGGCGACCGTGCGGCGGGGCGTGCCCGCCGGATCGGGGTCCACGACCATGAGCTCCAGCAGCTCCGGCGGGAGCCGCCGCGCCACGTGGCTGACGGCCGCCCCGGTGGACCTCGGGATGCGCAGCACCATCTCCGCGCCCGTGTCGAACCGGACCGGGAGCAGGGCCCCGGGCTCCGGGGAGACCAGGGCCTCCACCGCGACGGTGAACGCCGCGACGGGCGCGCCCTGCGCGACCCGGTGGAACTGCTCGTGCGGCGCCCCCCGGCGCGCGCCGAGGAGGCCGCCGGAACCGCCGACCTCGTCGGAGACGAACCCCAGCGCGTCGAACAGGTTGGACTTGCCCCCGGCGTTCGGACCGACCAGCGCGAGGAACGGCGGCACGTCGATCTCGAAGTCCAGGAACGACTTGAACCCGTCGATCTCGATGCGAGTGATCACTCCCCCGTTTCCTCCCCGGTGCCCTGCCCGCGCCTAGAGCGCGGGCGCCTTGGCCAGCAGGCCGCCGCCCCAGCGGTCCGTCAGGGCCCGCTCCACGGCGGCGCCGACCCGGTAGCAGCGGTCGTCGCCGAGCACGGGCGCCATGATCTGCAGGCCGACCGGGAGGCCGTCCTCGTCCGCCAGGCCGCACGGCACCGAGATGGCCGCGTTGCCGGCCAGGTTGGTGGGGATCGTGCACAGATCGGCGAGGTACATCGCCATGGGGTCGTCGGCGCGCTCGCCGATCGGGAACGCGGTGGTCGGCGTGGTCGGCGAGACGAGCACGTCCACCTGGTGGAAGGCCGCCTCGAAGTCGCGGGCGATCAGCGTGCGGACCTTCTGCGCCTGGCCGTAGTAGGCGTCGTAGTAGCCGCTGGACAGCGCGTAGGTGCCCAGGATGATGCGCCGCTTGACCTCGGGGCCGAAGCCCTGCGCCCGGGTCAGCGCCATGACCTCCTCGGCCGACCTCGTGCCGTCGTCGCCGACGCGCAGGCCGTACCGCATCGCGTCGAAGCGCGCCAGGTTGGACGAGCACTCCGACGGGGCGATGAGGTAGTAGGCGGGCAGCGCCGTGGTGAACGACGGGCAGGAGACCTCGACGACCTTGGCGCCGAGGGACTCCAGCAGCTCCACGGTCTCCCAGAAGCGGGCCAGCACGCCCGGCTGGTAGCCGTCCCCGCCGAACTCCTTGACCACGCCGATCCGCAGGCCCGCCACGTCGCCCTCGCGGGCCGCCTCGGCGACCCTCGGCACGGCGGCGTCGATGGAGGTGGAGTCCAGCGCGTCGTGCCCGGAGAACGCCTCGTGCAGCAGCGCCGCGTCCAGCACGGTGCGGGCGAACGGGCCCGGGGTGTCCAGGGAGCTGGCGAAGGCGATCAGGCCGTAGCGGGAGGAGCCGCCGTAGGTCGGCTTCATGCCGACGATGCCGGTGACGGCGGCGGGCTGCCGGATGGAGCCGCCGGTGTCGGTGCCGGTGGACAGCGGGGCCTCGTAGGCCGCGACCGCCGCGGACGAGCCGCCGGAGGAGCCGCCGGGGATGCGGGACAGGTCCCACGGGTTGCGGGTGACGCCGTAGGCGGAGTTCTCGGTGGAGGAGCCCATCGCGAACTCGTCCAGGTTGGTCTTGCCGAGGATCACCAGCCCGGCCTCGCGCAGCCGCCGGGTCACGGTCGCGTCGTACGGCGGGCGCCAGCCCTCGAGGATCTTCGACCCTGCCGTGGTGGGCATGTCCGTGGTGGTGAAGACGTCCTTGTGCGCGATCGGCACACCGGCCAGCGGGCCGAGCTCCTCGCCCGCGGCCAGGCGCTCGTCGACCTTCCGCGCCTGCGCCAGGGTCGTCTCGGCGTCGACGTGCAGGAACGCGTTGACCTGCGGTTCGACGGCGGCGATCCGGTCGAGGTGGGCGCGTGCGACCTCGACGGCCGAGGTCTCGCCGCTCGCGATCAGCGCGCCGAGCTCGGCGGCGGTCTTGTGGATCAGGCTCATGCTTCCTCCCCGAGGATGCGCGGGACGCGGAAGCGGTTCTCCTCGACGGCCGGGGCGCCGGACAGCGCCTCCTCGGGCGTCAGGCCGGGCCGTACCTCGTCGGGACGGTAGACGTTGGTGAGCGGGAGCGCGTGCGAGGACGGCGGGATGTCGTCGGCCGCCACCTCGGCGACGCGGGCGACCGCACCGATGATCACATCGAGCTGGGCGGCGAAGTGGTCGAGCTCCTCGTCGGACAGCGCCAGCCTGGACAGCCGGGCGAGGTGAGCGACCTCGTCGCGGGTTATGGCGGACATGAGTCGTTGAACCCGTTTCGTGGAATGGCAATCGGACACTCTCATCCTAGAGTGCGTGACCGTACGTGCCCGACTCCTCGGGTTCGGGTACGGCCCGGCTCCGCCGAAGAGCGCCCCTCCCGGCCGTCCGGGAGCCCCGCCCGACGTGCCCGGCGGCCATCCCGCGCCCGCCGCCGGAATTTCCATACTTCGCCGAACCCTGAACTCCGCATTGCCGGAAGGAGACAGGAGTGCACTTCGTCGAAGTGCACTCCTACTTCTTCTCGGAATACTATCCACATAGATACTATCGCCAGCGATAGTATCTACGAAAGAAGTCTTGGGAGGTCACATGGGCGGGTTCGTCGGCCGGGAGCACGAGCTGGCGTCGCTCGACTCGCTGCTCGGCCAGGTGCGATCAGAGATCTCCACGGCGCGCCCCGGCCGATGCGTGCTGATGCGCGGACGGCGGCGGATCGGCAAGTCGGCTCTGGCCGAGGAGTTCGTCAACCGGAGCGGCCTGCCGTCGCTGTTCTACACGGCGGCGCGCGCCGACGCCCAGACCGAGCTGCGACAGCTCATGGACGACGTCTCCGCTTCCGGCCTGCCGGGAAAGGACGTCTTCGCGGAGATGGCCCCGAGCACGTGGAACGGCGCCCTGCAACTCCTCGCCGACGCTCTGCCCGATGACGGCCCTTCCGTCGTCGTGATCGACGAGGTCCCCTACCTCATGGAACGCGTCGACGCCTTCGAGGGCCTCCTGCAGCGCGCCTGGGACCGGTTCCTCAGCCGGAAACCCGTCCTGCTCGTCCTCATCGGCTCCGACCTGTCGATGATGGAGGCCCTGAACGACTACGAGCGCCCGTTCCACCAGCGGGGGACCGAGATGGTCGTCGGACCGCTCAACCCCCACGAGATCCAGCGCATGCTCCACCTCTCCCCGGCCGACGCGTTCGACGCCACCGTCGTCACGGGCGGTCTCCCCCTGGTCTGCGGCGAGTGGCCGCGCGGGGCGTCGCTCTGGGAGTACCTGCACGGCGCCCTGACGAATCCGGTCTCCGCGCTCCTGGTGTCCGCCGAGCGCTCACTCGCGGCCGAGTTCCCGGTGGAGGCGCAGGCCCGCCAGGTGCTGCAGGCGATCGGCAGCGGCGAGCGCACGTTCACCAACATCGCCCGGCAGGCGGGCGGCATCTCCCACAGCACGCTGTCCCGCGCGGCCGATCTACTGATCACCAAGGGGATGGTGGCCGGTGAGCTCCCCGTGTCCCTGCGCCCGTCGAAGGAGCGCCGCTACCGGGTCACCGATCCCTACCTGCGCTTCTGGCTCTCCTTCCTCCATCCGCACATGCCGGAGATCGAGCGCCGCCGGGGCGATCTGACCCTCCGGCGGATCGTCTCGCGGTGGAGCACCTGGCGGGGACGCGCCATCGAGCCGCTCGTACGCGAGTCACTGGCCAGGCTGCTGCCGGACGACAGGCTCCCGGAGGCTCCGGCGGTCGGCTCCTACTGGACCCGGAGCAACGACGTGGAGATCGACATCGTCGGAGCCGACCGCGGACCGGTCGCGCGGGAGCTCCGCTTCCTCGGATCGATCAAGTGGCTGGAGAACGCCGCCTTCGACGACCACGACCTGGCCGCGCTGGCCAGGCACCGCGCCGCCCTCACCGACGGGCCGGCGCCCCTCGTCGCCGTCTCCCGCAACGGGGTCTCCTGCTCGGGCCTGACCGCGTCGTACGGCCCCGACGACCTGATGAGCGCCTGGAACTGATACGGCGGTGTCCGAGCGGTCGTTCAGCCGAGCTGCCGGGTGATCGTCGGGTCCGTGATCGCCGTGTCGTCGGCCAGGAGGAACGCCTTCGAAAGGATCACCGACAGCGTCCCCCCGTCGTCCTCGAACGGCAGGAACACCGATCCGGCCGCGCGCCCGCTCGCCGGGACGATGCACAGGTACGCGTCGTTGGGCTCCATCAGAATGTTCGTCGACCCCAGATGGATCTTGTACGTCTTCAGGTCACCCCGTACGAGAAGGAACCTGTCGGTCAGCTCCACTCGGGAGGCGATCTTCAGTTTCGGCAGCAGCCGCGCCAGCACCTCGCGCCGGGTCTTGGCCGTCTCCGTCAGCTCGCCGAAGCCGTGGGAGCGCCAATAGCGTTCATGGCCGATCAGCGCCTGGTCGTCGCGGGCGACCGAGGCCACGCCCACGGCGAGGTCGGCCTCGCGGAGGATTTCCGACAGCACCAGCGGCGGCAGATCGGCCATCGACGCCGGTTGCCCGTCGCGGTGGAAGGTGATGCCCTCGGTGGCGCACAGCATGGTGGTCTCGGCCCCGGGCCGGAGACGATGTGCATGGCCCAGCGGGCCTGCCAGCCCGCCAGGTCGCGCACCACCTCGCCCTGGTCGCCGCCGTTCTCGTAGTCCCAGTTGCCGATCGACCGGCCGGTCCAGCCTCGCTGGCCCAGCAGGGTCCGGGCTTGGCCGTAGCGCAGAATGTGGCCGGCGAAACGGCTGGAGAAGGTGCCGGTCCGCTCCTCGGCGGGGGTCAGCAGGTAGAGCTCGCGGAAGACCTGCTTGAACGGCTGGCGTACACCACCTCGAGAAGACGGTCGCGCCATGCCGCCACCTCGTCGGCGGTCGCGTGGATCGGGTGCCACAGGCCTGCCACGGCGTCGGGGGCAGGACGGTGGCCGGCCAGTTCCCAGCCGTCGGTGGTCTTGACCGGCAGGGCCGCCGGACCGCCGGCGATCTGCCAGACCAGGGCGCGGGCGTAGGGGCCGGTGACGGGATGGTCGAGGAAGTACTCGGTCACCTCGCGCCAGTGCCACGTCCGCTCATGGACGATCGCCTGTTCCAAGCGGGACCGCTCGGCCGCCTGCGCCAGCTTGAGCTCCTTCAGGATGGCTCGCAGATCGGACAGCTCCGCACGCAGATCCTTCGGCAGCGACTTGACGGTCTTGCCGGCGGCGTTCACATAGCGCAGGGCGGGCACGTCGGCGCACAGCCTGACCCGGTAGTCGCCGATCTTCTCCTCGCGGACGCCGTCGGCGTCCAGACCGAAGGTGGGGACCGTCCGGTCGAGCAACTGCTCGCGGGTCAGCCCGTTCTCGCCGGCCACCGCGTCGAGGGCGAGGCTCAGATTCCGCTGTACGGATCTCGCGCGCACCTTCGCCTGAATCCTGGACAGCGGGACGATCACGTCGAGGCCGCCCCTGCGGGCCAGGACGCCGACGGCGGCGTTGGTGACGGGTTCGCAGCGGCACGTGGAGCCCATCCCGTTGCTGCCGGTACCGCAGGTCATCGCGACATCGGTGACGAGCGAGGTCACCCAGCGCTCGTCGATGACCTGGCAGGTCCACAGGATGCCGCGCACCACGACGATGGTCTGCTCCTTGAGGAAGACCTTGTCCCACCACTCCTCGTCGTCATAGCGGACGGCCCAGTCTCCGCCCCGGTAGGCCACCAGCCGAGTGAGCAGCTCACGGACCAGGGCGATCGCGCCGGGGGTGAGCATCCGCGCGGCGTTCCTGAGCCATCGGGCGCTGGGTCTGGTCGAGCGGGCGGTGTTCCAGTGGCGGAACAGCGGCAGCACCTCGACCAGGCGCGGGCCGTACTCCTCGGCCAGCATGCGGGCGAAGTGGTCGGTCTCTCCGATCTCGGTCCGGACCACCCCGGCCGGGCCGTGCTCGGCGGGTTCGGTGAGCAGCTCGGTCACCTGCTCGGCCAGGAGCGTCCGCGCGTCCTTCAGCCACGGTCCCGACGTCAACCAGTGCAGCAGGTCCCGGCGCAGCTGGTAGTCGAACCGGCGGGCCGCCGCAAGCGGGATCCGGAACAGCTCCTCGTAGCGGGTGTGCCCCTGTCGCACCCAGTACTCCGCCCGGCCCATGAGGTGGTGCGCTTCCCGGTAGGTGAAGTCGATGTCGCGCTCGGCCACCGACCGGACCACGCGCAGCACCCGCTCGTCGTAGTCATGGCCGCCTTCCGGCCCCAGCCAGAGCTTCATCTGCGCGTAGGTGCCGTAGACCCGCCAGTCCACGCCGGGGCCGGGGTCGAGTCCCTGCTCGGTGAGCTCGTCGAACCGCTGATAGGCAGCCCTCGCGGCCGGCTCCAGATGGTCCCAACTGCCCGCTGACGTCATGACACGGCTCCACTGATGATCGGAAACTCTGGGTGATCATGGATATCAGCCGGAACCGACAGACTCTCCCTCGCCGTCAGGCGTAGAGCTCCGCCAGGCCGATCGTGCGGACGTCGCCCTCCGAGCGCAGGGCCGGCTCGAATCCCGCACCGCTGTAGCAGGCGAGCACCGTCTCACGGGTGTCGTATCCCTTCCCGGCGAGCAGGTCCCGGGCGCGGCGCAGCCGCTCGACATGCCGCCCGCCCATGACGTCGCCCCACTTCGCCTCCCCCAGCGAGAGCACCTTCCGCGGCTGACCCGGGACCGCTGGGGCGAACACGGCGACGTCCACCTGGATCTGCGCGCGCCGCGCATGATCGGTGAGAGCCCCGGCCCCCACCTCTCCCGGCAGTCCTCCGAAGATCGGTTCGACCGACGCGAACTGCCGGCACAGTTCCTCGAAGTGCGGACCCATGATCTGGGATCGGAACCGGGGCGCGGCGTCCGCCCAGACCGCCTCGGCCCGCCCGCTCTCCAGCAGCCCCCACTGCGGACGCATGATCACCTGATAGAAGGTGATCAGCGGCTCGGCCACCCGGTAGACCGACCGCCCCGGGCGGAAGACGTCCGGCTCCCGCCGGAGCAGGCGGCTGTCCTCCAGCACATTGAGATGGTGTCCGATGTCGGCCGCCTTGCGGCCGATGTAGTTCGCGATCCCGCCCCGGGTGTTGTTTCCCGCCGCCACCGCGGCCAGCACCGAGTGGTACAGGGCCACATCGCGCACGTCCGTCTCCTCCTCCAGGAGGTATCGGGCCTCCCGGAACAGCGGCGTGCCGGGGTCCAGCACCGTGCGCAGCACCCAGTCGTCGAAGTCGTCCAGCGCCCGGGGCACGTCCCCGTTGAGGAATCGCAGATAGGCCGGAGTGCCTCCGACCACCGCGTGCAGTCGCGCGGCCAGCGCCGGATCGCTCACCTTCCAGTACTTCGCGGCGAGCGGGTGGTCGAAGGGTTTGACGACCAGTTCGAGGGTCGCCCGGCCCCGCAGGGGGGCACTCCCCGACAGCAGTCCTCCCATGACGGACATCGCCGAACCGCAGAGCAGAAGCGCGAGCCGCCTCCCTTCGGAGATCGCCCGGTCCACCTCCCGCTGCACGATGGACGGGAGCGCGGGTGAGACCTTGCTGAGATAGGGGAACTCGTCGATCACGATCGGTCTGCCGGTGGCGTCGGCGACCGCGAACAGCTGCCTGACGGCCTCGTCCCAGTCCGTGAACCTCATCGGCACGGCGGTGCCGGCGTAGCCGCTCAGCGCGGCCGAGAAGAGGTTCAGGGATTCGGCCTCGGTGGCCTGGGTCGCCCCGAAGTAGAACCCGTCCGCCTCTCTGGTCAGGGCTTCGAGCAGGAAGGTCTTGCCCTGGCGGCGCCGACCGCTCACCACTCCGAACTGCACCGAATCGGTGCCTCTCTCCACGAATGCCGCCAGATGCCGCCACTCGAAGTCGCGGGCGAAGATCCTGTCAGGCTTGGGAAGCACGGTGACCCCCGAAACATAGGACTGTACTTCGACGAAGCGTACTCCTATGTGTTCAGGCCGTCTGGGGGTCGAGGAGCCCGGCGGGGTCGGGCACCCGGAAGGCGGGCCGGACCGGGGCGCGGTGCTCGCGGAGCCAGGCCGTCGCGTCGGCGGCGGACATCGGCTCGGCGAACCACCAGCCCTGGGCGAGGTCGCAGCCCATCTCCTCCAGGCGCGCGGCCACCTCGGCCGACTCGACGCCCTCGGCGACCGAGCGCAGCCCCAGGGAGCGGACCAGGTCGACGATGGAGCGGACGATCCGCTCGTCGTCCCGGGACTCGCAGATCCGCCGCACGAACGAGGCGTCGATCTTCACCTCGGCGACCGGGAGCCGCTGCAGCCGGACCAGCGAGGAGTAGCCGGTGCCGAAGTCGTCCAGGGCGAGCGGCACGCCCAGGGAGTTCAGCGCCCGTACGGCGTCGGCGGTGTAGGCCTGGTCGGTCATCAGGATGCGCTCGGTGACCTCCAGCTGGATCGCCTTGGGCGGCAGCCGGTGTTTCGCCAGTCCGGCCTCCAGCCGTTCGGGCAGGGCGGAGTCGAGCAGGTCTCGGGCCGAGACGTTGACGGAGATCTGCTCGTGCACCCCTGCGCGCCACCAGGCGGCGGCCTGCTCCAGCGCCGCGTCGATGACGTACTCGGTGAGCTGGCGCATCAGGTAGGACTGCTCGGCGAGCGGGATGAAGTCGTCCGGGTAGACCGTCCCCCGCACCGGGTGGCACCAGCGCAGCAGCGCCTCCACCCCCCGCACCTGCCCGGCCGCCAGGTCGATCTTCGGCTGGTAGTGCAGCACGAGCTCGGAGCGGTCGATGGCCCGGCGCAGGTCGCCGAGGAGGCCGAGCCGTTCGGGGCTGTTGCGGTCCTTGTCGGCGACGTAGAGCTCGACGCCGGTCCGGCCCTCCTTGGCGAGGTACATCGCCACGTCGGAGCGCTGCAGCAGCAGCTCGAAGTCCGGCGCGTGGTCGGGGTGGAGCGCGATGCCGATCGAGGCGTCCATGTCGAACGTCATGCCCTCCAGCCGGACCGGCTCGGTGAGCGCCACCCGCAGGCGCGCGGCCACCTCGCGCGCCGCGGCGGCGTCCCTGACCGAGGGGAGCAGCACCGCGAACTCGTCGCCGCCGAGCCGGGCGACCACGTCCCCCGGCCGCACGCTGTGGGTCAGCCGGTGCGCCACCGTCTGCAGCAGGCGGTCGCCCACCGGGTGCCCGAGCGTGTCGTTGACCTCCTTGAAGCGGTCGAGGTCCAGCAGGAGCAGGCCGACCCGCTCCCCCTGCCGCGCCCGCGCCTCGGCAAGCGCTTCCTCGGTGCGCAGCACGAGCAGCTTGCGGTTCGGCAGCCCGGTCAACCCGTCGTGCATCGCCTGGTGGTCCCGGCGGACCGAGATCGTGGCGGTGAAGTAGACGGCGGCCATCGGCGCGACGAACAGCGGCACCAGCGCCGGGGAGTGGTTCATGACCACCACGACGAGCGGGGCCAGGCCGAGCAGCGCGGCGTAGACCAGGCTCTGGTGGCCGATCGTGGTCCTGATCACCCGGTGGACCGAGCGCCGCTCGTGCAGCGCGACCGCCCCGCAGACCAGCAGCCCCCTGGTCACGAAGTAGGCCAGCCCGGCCAGCCCGATGGCGAGCAGGTCGGTGCCCGCCGGCACCCAGGCGGCCCCCGGCCGGTGGCCGAACAGCACGAGCACCGCCCCCGCCGCCGTGCAGGCCAGCGTCACCTGGGCGACGTTGAACAGGACCCGGTGCCACGCCTTGCGGGTGACCGCACCGTTGAACAGGATGCCGACCGCCTGCATCAGCGCGGCGACCGGCAGCCCGTAGTGGAGCAGCGCGGCGAAGGTGAACATCGTCGACGGGTACGTGCCCCCCGCCGCCGTCGACGACGAGAGCAGCACCGGTCGCAGGTCCCCCAGCACGATCAGGACCATGAGCGTCCAGAACAGCGGGGAGCGCGCGAGCTCCGCCGGATCGCCGGGACTGATCCACCACAGCGCCGCGGCCAGGGCGGCGATCCCGATGGCGGTGACCGCCGTGAGGTAGGCCCACAGGGGCGAGCCCGCACGTGGTCCGGTGTCGCGTGTATCTGTTGGGTCGGCCATGAGTAATAAAACCCCCATTAGTTCACTATGGGAGAGTACGGCCTCCGGGCCACTTCGCGAAACCGATTGCGCACGTTCTGTGACGAGAGGCGGAGGGCGCGCACGCGGTGGTGCCCGTCGCCACGGCGCGTCACTCCTCCGGTCGGACCGCCTTGGCCGCCGCGGCCTCGGGTCCCTCCGTGAGGAGGACCTCCAGGCCGCCCTCGTCGAGGATCGGCACGCCCAGTTTGACCGCCTTGTCGAACTTGGAGCCGGCATTCTCCCCGGCGATCACGAAGGAGGTCTTCTTCGACACCGAGCCGGAGACCTTCCCGCCCCTGCCCGCCAGGGCGGCCGCCGCCTCGTCGCGGGTATAGCCCGCCAGCGTGCCGGTGACCACGAAGGTCAGCCCGGTCAGGGTCTGCGGCGGCAGGTCGGCCGGCGGCGCGTCCTCCATCCGGACCCCGGCGGCCCGCCAGCGGTCGACGATCTCGCGGTGCCAGTCGACCTCGAACCAGTCGCGGATCGCCGCGGCCACGCGCGGGCCGACGCCCTCGACCGCGGCGAGCTCCTCCTCGGAGGCCGCCATGATCGCGTCCATCGAGCCGAACTCGGCGGCGATCGCCTGGGCGGTGGGCGGGCCGACGTGCCGGATGGAGAGCGCCACCAGCACCCGCCAGAGCGGCCGGTCCTTGGCCTTCTCCAGCTCCTGGAGCATCTTCTCGGCGTTCTTGCTGGGCGTGCCGTTCTTGTTGGCGAAGAAGGTGACGACCTTGGCCTCGCCGGTCTCCGGGTCGGTCTTCGGCAGGCCGGTGTCGATGTCGCGGACGACCGACTCGATCGGCAGCAGCCGCTCGATGGTCAGGTCGAACAGGTCGGCCTCGGTGCGGACCGGCGGCTCGTGCGGCGGGAGCGGCCGGGTCAGCGCGGTGGCCGCCACGTAGCCGAGGCCCTCGATGTCGAGCGCCTTGCGGCTCGCGGCGAAGAAGATGCGCTCCCGGAGCTGGGCCGGGCAGGCCCGGGTGTCGGGGCAGCGCAGGTCGGCGTCGCCCTCCTTCTCGTAGGCCAGCTCGGTGCCGCACTCGGGGCAGCGCGTCGGCATCGTGAACGCGCGCTCGGTGCCGTCGCGCAGCTCCACGACCGGCTTGACGATCTCCGGGATCACGTCGCCCGCCTTGCGCAGCACCACGGTGTCACCGATCAGCACGCCCTTGCGCGCCACCTCCGAGCCGTTGTGCAGCGTGGCCCGCTCGACCGTGGAGCCCGCCACCACCACCGGCTCCATGACGCCGAACGGGGTGACCCTGCCGGTCCGGCCGACGCCCACCTGGATGTCGAGGAGCTTGGTGTTGGCCTCCTCCGGCGGGTATTTGTAGGCGATCGCCCAGCGCGGCGCCCGGCTGGTGGAGCCCAGGTCGCGCTGGAGGCCGATCCGGTCGACCTTCACCACGACGCCGTCGATCTCGTAGGCCGGGTCGTGGCGGTGCTCCCGGTAGTGCTCGATGTAGCCGTTGATGCCGTCGAGGTCGTCGACGACCTTGCACAGGTCGCTCACCGGCAGGCCGAACTCCCGCAGCCGCTCGTAGACCGCCGACTGGGTGGGCGGCCTCGTGCTCCCCTGCCAGACGCCGGTCCCATGGACGATCATCCGCAGCGGGCGCTGGGCGGTGACGCGCGGGTCCTTCTGCCGGAGCGAACCCGCCGCCGAGTTGCGCGGGTTGGCGAACGGCGGCTTGCCCGCCGCGACGAGCTGCTCGTTGAGCTTGGCGAACTCCTCGACCGGGATGTAGATCTCACCCCGGACCTCCACCAGGTCGGGCACGTCGTCGCCGGTCAGGCGGTGCGGGATGTCGGCGATCGTGCGTACGTTGGCCGTCACGTCGTCGCCCATCTCACCGTCGCCCCGGACGACGCCCCGGACGAGGCGGCCCTTCTCGTAGACCAGCGAGATCGCCAGACCGTCGATCTTCAGCTCGCACAGGTAGGGTCCCGGGTCCTGCTCGGCCAGCCGCTCGATCCGCGCCTGCCAGGAAGCCAGGTCGTCGGCGTCGAAGGCGTTGTCCAGGCTCTCCATCCGGCTCAGGTGCTCGACCGGCGTGAAGTCCCCCGAGATCGGCGCGCCGACCTTCTGCGTCGGCGAGTCGGGGGTGCGCAGGGCGGGGTGCTCCTCCTCCAGGGCGTGCAGCTCACGCATCCACGTGTCGTACTGCGCGTCGCTGGCGGTCGGCGCGTCGAGCACGTAGTAGCGCCAGTTGGCCTCCTCGACCAGCTCGCTCAGCTCCGCGTGCCGCTCCAGCGCCGCCACCGGAACGCCCTCGACCTCTACGCCCATCGCCTGTTCTCCCCTCGTCGGACCGACCAGGGAGAATCTATCGCCGGGCACCGACATCCGGCCGAGCGCCGACATCCGGCCGGGCGCCGGCGGCGGGCGGGCACCTTATCCGGCCGCGCGGCCCTCGGCCGGGAGCCCGGGTCACGAGGCTCCCGGTCACCGGATCCCCGGGCCGCCGGGGATCAGCCGCCCTGGCGGTAGACGGTCTTCCAGGACGTGCACCGGCCGGTCGGTCCGCCGGCGTTGCCCCGGCAGACCTTCGCCTTGACCGTCAGGGGGTAGCCGATGTTCTTGCGGAACGTCCCCGAGCCCGGCGTGCAGTTGTAGTAGGCCGTCGAGCCCCAGCGACCGGTGCTCCCGCTCAGCCAGCGCAGCCGCACCCACGAGCAGCCCCTCCCCCGGGTGTCGTAGAGACTGCCCCGGATCTGGAAGGAGCTCTGGGTGACGACGATCTTCCCCTTGGCGGTGGCGTGGCCGTCGGTGGAGTGGATCGGTCCCCACTTCCAGCTCGAGGCCGCCGCGTCGGCCGAGGCCGCCGTGGACCCGCCGAGGGTGAGGGCCGCGGCTGCGGTCAGGCCGAGCAGGAAACGGAACCCGGTGCGCATCGAAACTCCAGACGTGTGATCGGTTCAGCGACGTGTCCAGAGATACGGCCCCGTACTTGCACTCCGCTTGAAGCCCCGTAGGACCGCTGGCAGGAGGTCCTATTCGCCCGGGTCCTCGCGGAGCACCCGGGCCGCCTCCCGGCACTTCGCCAGTGCGGCCCTGGCGTAGGCGGGCGAGGCTCCGGCCAGCCCGCAGGCGGGGGTGAGCACGACCTGGGAGGCCAGGGTCGCGGAGGGGAAGCCCAGGCGGCGCCAGAGCTCGACGGCGGGCCGGGCGACCTCCCCGACGTCCGGGAGCGAAGCGTCCGCACCGGGCACGACCCCGAGGAGGAACGCCGTCCCGGCCTCGACGGACTCGCCGATCGCGTCCTCGTCGCGCCGCCGCAGCAGGGAGGCGTCCAGCGAGACGCCCTTCACCCCCGCCTCGCGCAGGACCCGGAAGGGCACGCCGGGGGCGCAGCAGTGCACGACCGGGAAGGCCCCCTCCGGGAGCACCGACCGGAGCCGCTCGGCGGCCACCGGCGCCTCGACGGCGCGCAGCCGCCCGAAGCCCGACGCCGTCGGCACCGTGCCGGCCAGCACGCCGGGCAGGCCCGGCTCATCGAGCTGGACCACGATCTCCGTGGCGCCCGGCACCCGCTTGCGGACCTCCGCCAGATGCAGGGCGAGCCCTTCGGCGTAGGACTCCACCAGGTCGCGCACGGCTCCGGGGTCGGCGAGCGTCCGGTCGCCGTGGCGCAGTTCGACGGCCCCGGCCAGGGTCCACGGCCCGCACGCCTGGATCTTGAAGGGGCCCCGGTAGCCCTGGGCCGCCTCCTCCAGGCCGTCGAGGTCGCGCCGCAGGTGGTCGCGGGCCCGTTTGGCGTCCCGGCCGGGCCGGTCGGTGAAGCGCCAGCCCGAGGGCTGCACCTCCACGGCCAGCTCCACCAGCAGGGACGCGGCCCTGCCGATCATGTCCGCGCCGACGCCGCGCGCCGGGAGCTCCGGCAGGTACGGCAGAGCCGGCAGCTCGCCGAAGACGATCCTGACCGCCTCGGCGTGGTCCTCGCCCGGGTGCGATCCGATCCCGGTCGCGGCCGCCTCGTCCCACGGAAACACGTTCACGACGGCCAGCTTAGGCCCGGCGGACGGCCCCGGAGGATCACCCCCGCCCGGCGGACGGCGTCCTCGGTGTTCCGTTCCGTTCCGGTCCGGTCCGGCCCGGCCCGGCCCGGACGCCCGGGTTCCCGATTCGTTAGGAAATGAAACACGTAATACCGACGAAGCGGGTGATGAGGACGAGACGGATTTGCTTTGATGGACCTAGATCAACCCATAGACGCTTATATCGATAGCGGGGCTGGAAGGAATTCCATGGGCGATTTACACCCATTGCTACCTAACGATCCGGAACGTATCGGTATATACGTTCTGATCGGACGGTTCTCCCCGGATCCCGGGCAGGCCGTCTACCTGGGCCATCTGCTGGACGACGACACGCCCCGCGTGATCCGCATGCTGGAGCCCCGCCCGGACGCCGATCCGCAGGAGCGGGAGCGGATCACCAACGGGCTGAACGCGGCCAAGCGGGTCTCGGGCGCCCACACCGCCCGGCTGATCGAGACCGGCTGGTTCGACGACGCGCCGTACGTGGTCCGCGAGCACGTCGAAGGGCGTTCGCTCCGTGAGACGGTGTCGCAGGACGGACCGCTCACCGGGGACGCGCTGGAGCGCCTCGCCGTGGGCACGCTGGGCGCCCTCACCGCCGTCCACATGTCCGGGATCGTCCACGGCGGGCTCACCCCCGACACGGTGCTCCTGGGCCCCGACGGCCCCCGGGTCTGCGACATCGGCCTCGGCGGGGCGGGCTCCGAGCCCGACTACGTCGCACCCGAGCGCCTGCGCGCGGGGCTCCCGCCCGGCGGCGTTCCAGGCGCTCCCGGTGCCTCCCCCCGCTCCGGGCGCCGCCCCCGCCCCCTTCGCCGCGAAACCCGCCGACCTGTTCGCCTGGGCGGCGACGGTCGTCTACGCGGCCACCGGGCGGCCGCCCTACGGAGGCCGCCCCGAGCTGGTGCTGGAGGGACCCGCCGACCTGAGCGGCATCCCGGCGACGCTCCGCCCGCTCATCGCCGCCTGCCTGGACAAGCGCCCGGAGGCCCGGCCGGACGCGGGAACGGCCATGCTGCGGCTGCTCGGCGAGCGCCCCGAGGACCGCGTCCTGTCCGCCGTCCCCGTCCCCCAGGAAGGGCGTCCACTCCCCCCCGGCGACGACCTGCGGGGCGAGATCATGCCGGGCGCGGCCGGGCACCCCGGCGCCG
>NZ_CDRNDK010000117.1:0-15167 GCF_977012225.1 Planomonospora algeriensis
GCGCGGACCCTGCCGGGGCGGCGCTCCCGCTCGGGGCGGCGCTCTGGGCGGGGTCTCCCTCGGCGGGAGCCGTGCTCTCCGCCGGGGCGGCGCTCTCGGCCGGGACCGGGGAGGCGTCCGGGGAGCCCGTCAGGGTGAACGGGATCTCCCCCTCGATCGGGTGGCCGTCGGAGGAGACCACCCGGTAGGCGATGACGTACCGGCCCGGCGGGAGCCCGGCCTCGACCTTCTGCGTCACCACCGTGCCGTCCACCACGGCCTTGCCGTCCTGGCGGGGCGTGTCGTCCCCGTCGCGCACGACGACGTTGGGGAAGCGCACCCGGGCGGTGAACGTCAGCTTCACCTCCTCCAGGCTCTCCACCTTCGCGTTCTCGGCAGGGTCGCTGCTCTTGAGCGCGTCGTGGGCGAGGGCCGGCGGGGCGAGGGCCGTACCGAAGGCGAGGACCGCGACAAGTGCGAGGGCGGCCGCGAAAGGGGAAGTCTTCATGGCACCCCCAAGGCTACCGACGCCCGCGCGCGGTCCCCACCTCCGTGTGTGCTCTACAGGCCCGCGCAGGCCAGGGCCCGCTGGTAGGCCTCCACGCTCCGGTCGGTCTCGTCGATGCGCTCCAGGATCCGCGCGGCGGTCAGCCAGGAGTAGGCGCTGTAGCGGGTGACCGGCAGCGGCTCCAGCAACTCGGCCGCAGCCGACAGCTCCCGCGAGGCCTCCTCCGCGTTGCCGAGCTGGGCGAAGGTCTGACCGGCCATGAGGCGGGCGTCGGCCTGGAGGTCCTCCGGCATACCGTCGAGCATGGCGCAGACCGCTCGGATGTGCGTCTCGGCCCGATCGGGAGCACCCATCAAGAGCTCGGCACGGGCGAGACTCATCGCGCAACGCATCTTGTCCATCGAGCTGGCGGAACTCTCCCCGAGCTCCTTCTCCACCTTCACCAGCAGGTCACGCCAGGTCCTCGCCTCCTCGGGGCGAAGCTTCGACATGATCGCCGCGTAGTCACCGCGGAGTCGCGCATAGCGGCGGGGATCGCCGTATTCGGACTGAATGGCCACGGCTCTTTCGAAATGCGCGGCGACCTCGTCATCGCCGCCGACCTCGGATGCCAGGATCGCCGCCTGCCAGTGCGCGAGGGTGAGCGCCAGAGGAGTGCCCAGCATCTCGGCCGCGGCAACGAGCTCAGCCGAGAAGTGACGGGCCCGGAGCAGGTCGCCCCGTTCGATGTAGGCCGCCAGCGCCTGCACCCCCAACCTGATCAGCCCGTCGTTCCAGGTGGGGCGGACCGCTCCGCCGAGGATCTCCTCCACGACCTGCACTGCCTGCGCCAGTCTGCCCTGCTCGCGATAGCAGCGGGAGAGCTGGGTGACGATGTCGATGTGCCGCTCGGGAGAGATCTCTGATGCGTCGCGCTGCCGCAGCCCGTTCAGCAGGACGATCGCCTCATCGAGGTCACCGCACGCCTGGAAGGCGAGCGCCAGGCCGTACTCGGTGTCCTGGCGGAGCTGCGGCAGCCCGGCGAGGCCCTCATCGGCGAGCAGCTCGGCATAGCGGGTGCGCGCCTCGACGACCTCGCCGTTCTCCATGGCGAGCCGGGCGTAGCTCAACCCGAGCTCGATCTCCCGCATCTGCTCGGTCGTCACGCCGTTGATCAGATAGGTGAGCGAGCAGTCGAGTTTCTGAGCCAGCAGCTCCAGCACCGCGGGAGTCGGGGTTCGCTTTCCGCTCTCGATGAGGGAGACATAGCTGTCGGACAACTCGGGATGCGCCAACTGCGCCTGGGATAGGCCACGCTGACGGCGCATGATCTTGATACGCTGTCCGACCAAGTCTTGACCAGCCACGTTGCTCCTTGAAAGATGTTGGTCGAGCAGCAGAACCTACGACAGGAGTCCCCCCGTGCGCCGACGTGTTGCCCTCTCTGCCCTCGCCGTCTTCTTCACGGCCCTATTCGCCGTTTCGGTCAATGCTACGGCCGCAGGCGCCGATTCGTCTTCCTCTCTGAAGGGAGAGGCTTCGGTTCGGCTGTACGGCCCTTACAACAACGCCGACTGAGACGGCCGGACGACTCTCACACAAGGCAGGGAAACCTTCGGCGACCTGCTGTGACGACACGACGACCCGCGACGTCGACGTGCCGCAGGGACGCTCGGCATACGTCCTCCTCGATTCCCCAGAGACATGCCGGGCGTCCGCCCCATATCCGTCGCTCACCCCACCGCCACCTCGCCGGAATCCGGGATATCACCGCCCCCCACGACAGCGGCATGGCGTGAGAAAACCACATTTCGCGGTCAGACACAAGAGCAGAACGACACCCGGTCCAGGCCCGACGAACACGCCGACGTTTCGCGTTCACCGTCAGGTCGATGCATCCCGGGCTCTCTTTCCCATGGACCGGATACGGATCACGGGAATTCAACCGGCTCCTCTTCCGGCCGGCGGCCTGCCTGTCTCCCACTGCGGGACGGCGGGGGTTCTTACAGGGAGAAGGACCGGTCGTTCCTCCGAGAACCCCCGGTGATCACATAGAGTAATCAGATGAGCACCTCGAACGGAGAGGCGCCTCAGGCCGAGGACGCCCATTGGAGACCTCTTTCGATTTAACCGCCCGCATACACCGCCAATACATTACGGGTCACCAGGACGAGAAATCCGGCGACTTGAGCGCATAAGTAAATACAATCAATTCTTTGAAGCTCCCCAGAAGGCCCGAGGGGCGGCCTTCGCGTCATCGAGGCAGGAACTCATCGCGTGAGATTTTCGGTGCTGGGCGCCCTGACGGTGCACCACGCTGACGGCGAGATCGTCGCTCTCCCCCGGCGCAAGCATCGCCAGCTGCTGGCCGCGCTCCTCCTCGGAGCCAACGCGCCCGTCTCCGCCGGTCAGCTGGCAGAGGCCCTGTGGGACAGCACGCCTCCCGCGTCGGCCGAGCAGAACCTCAAGACCTACATCCACACACTGCGCAAACTGCTCGCCCCCGGCGATCCGCGCTCCGCGCCCATCAGGACGCATGACACGGGTTATCTCATCACGCTCGGACCGGACGACCTGGACCTCCTCGTCTTCCAGGACCTCGTGCGGCGCGGCAGGCGAGCGGCCCGCGAAGGGGACCCGGAGGCCGCCTGCCACTGCTTCGAGCGGGCTCTCGGCCTGTGGCGGGGCGATGCTCTCCAGGACGCCGGGGGAAGCCGGGTGCTGGACCGGGCCGCCGGCCACCTGACAGAGGAGCGGCTCTCCGTCCTCGAGGAGCTCGCCGAGCTCCAGCTCCGGCTCGGCAGGCATACGGAGGCCGTCTCCTGCCTGCGCCCGGCGAGCATGGAGCATCCGCTGCGGGAGCGGCTCCAACGACAGCTCATGCTGGGTCTGCACCGGTCAGGAGACCGATCCGGTGCACTCGACGCCTACCAGTGGTTCAGGAAGGTGCTCGTGGCGGAGACCGGCCTGGATCCGGGCCAGGAGATACAGGAACTCCACCGGCGCATCCTCGCCTCGGACTCCGGACCGGTCCCGGTCCCGCCCGCCTCGGGCCACGCCCCGCAGTCCGCCGAGACCCGACCGGCGCCACCGCGCCAGCTGCCACGTGATCTCGCCGGTTTCGTCGGGCGCACCGAGGAGCTCGTCCGGCTGCGCTCCCTGCTCGCCCCATGGGACGGCGGTCCCCCGCACCACGTGGTCGCGATCACCGGGCCGCCCGGATCGGGCAAGTCGGCGCTGGCCGTACGAGCGGCGCACGCGGTCGGCCGCGACTTCCCCGACGGGCACCTGTACGCGAATCTGCACGGGGCCACACCCGGGCTCCGGCGGCTGGAGCCGCTGGAGGTGCTCGGCCGGCTCCTCCGCGATCTGGGGGTCTCCCCGCAGGCCGTACCGGACGACCTGGACGAGGCGGCGGCCATGTGGCGGAGCAGGCTCGACGGGCGGAAGGTCCTCGTCGTGCTGGACGACGCCGCCGGCCTGGCCCAGATCCGCCCGCTGCTCTCGGTCCCGGTGGGGAACGCGATCCTGGTGACCAGCCGGGAGAGCTTCGCCCTGGTCGACGACTGCGCGCGGGTGCGGATCGGCGAGCTGCGCCGGACCGAGGCCTCGGCCATGTTCGCGAAGCTGGTCGGCGCCGGGCGGGCCGCCGAGGACGTCCGGGCGACGGGGCGGCTGATCGAGCTCTGCGGGAGCCTGCCGCTGGCCGTGGGCATCGCGGGGGCCCGGCTGGCGAACCGGCCGCGCTGGGCGGTGGCCGACCTGGTCGCACGGCTGGAGGACGAGCATCGGCGGCTGCACGAGCTGGAGGCGGGTGATCTGGCGGTCCGCTCCAGCCTGGCGGTCAGCTACGACCTGCTGGCGGGCGGCGCGCATCCGCTCGACCGGCTGGCCGCCCGGACCCTGCGCGTGCTCGGCGTGCTCGAGGTGGCCGACGTGACGGCCCACGTCGTCGGTGCGCTGCTCGACGAGCCCGCCGAACGGGCGGAGCAGGCACTGGAACGGCTGGTGGACGCGCATCTCGTCGAGTGCGACGAGCCCGGGAGATACCGCCTGCACGATCTGGTGCGGCTCTTCGCCCGCGAGCAGGCGTCGCTCGACGGCCCGGACGCCAACGGCGCCGCGCTGAACCGGGCTTTGAAGACATACATCGCGACGGCTCATCTCGCCGTCCGCCTGGGCGGCCACCCCGTCCTGGCCCACTCCCGGATCGAACCCGGTACGAACCCGGCTCCGCTGGCTTCGGAGCACGATGCCGACACGTGGCTGGGACGGGAGTGGGCCAACCTCATGAGCGTCGCCTCCCAGGCCATGGAGAGATCTGCGGAGAAGGAGGGCGAGACCGTCCGGCTCGGCGCGAACCTGGTGTTCGCCTTCTTCTGGTACACCCTCTACAGCGGCCTCCGGACGCGCACTCTCGCGATCAGTCACGAGGCGCTCCGTGCCGGGCGGCGGCTCGGTGATCCCCTGATCGAGGCACTGGGTCACAACCATTTGGCCGATGCCTACACCGCCAACTACCGGTACGCGGACGCCGCCGTGCACCATGAGGAGCAACTGGCCCTCTACCGCAGGCTGGCCGATCCATGGGGCGAGCAACGCGCCTTGGGCGGGCTCGCCAACGTCTACGGCGATCTGCGGCGTTACGAGGAGGCCATCCGGTGCGCCGAAGCCCAGCTCGCGATCTGCGAGGCCATCGGCCACGGATCAGGCGAATGCTTCTCCCTGATCAAACTCGGTGAGGTGCTCCACCGGGTCGGCCGGAGCGATCAGGCGCTGTCGGCCTTCGACAGAGCCCTGCAGCAGAGCCGGATCATCGGCAACCTCCGCTACGAGGCGTCGGTGTTCGAGAAACTGGGGGACCTCCACCTCGATCTCAACGACCCCCTGACGGCGAAGAAACACTACGAGACCGGCCTCGCCCGCTCGCACGCCGCGAAGATGACCATCAATGAGCCGTACCAGCTGCTCGGCCTCGTCCGTTCCTGCCGCCTCCTCGGAGAGCTCGACCAGGCGGAGCTGTACGCGATCCGTTCCCTCGACGTCGCCCGGACGACGGAAGACCATGTGCTGGAGGAACTGGTGACGAAGGAGCGGTCCGCCATCCTCGCCGCCCGCGGGGAGGCCGGCTCCGCGGTGAGGGAGACCTCGGGGCGCTGAACGCCCCGGACGGGTCGCCGTAACCGCAACAGTCGCCAACCGCGGCGCCCCGTGTTCCGCGCTGTCTGCCATGGACCGGCTCTGAGCTGCGCTGATGTACTGAGGTCGTGAGCGAGATCGAGACACGGCGGAGCCGGGGCATCGGGGAGAGCCTGCTGCGGCCCGACGGGACGCTGAAGGTGACCGGCGAGTTCGCCTACTCCTCCGACCTGTACCTGGCGGACATGGTCTGGGGTGTGACGCTGCGCAGCCCGCACCCGTCGGCGTGGATCCGGTCGGTCGACGTCGGTCCCGCCCTCGCCATGCCGGGCGTGCTGGCCGTGCTCACCCACGAGGACGTGCCGGGTGAGAAGTTCTACGGCCTGGAGCACCGGGACCAGCCGGTGCTCGCGATCGACCAGGTCCGCCACCAGGGCGAACCGGTCGCGCTGGTGGCCGCGGACCACCCCGAGCGGGCCCGGCGGGCCGCCGCGGCGATCGCGGTGGAGTACGAGGTCCGCGAGGCGGTGACCGACCCGCGCCGGGCCGCCTTCGACCCGGATTGCCCGAAGGTCCACGAGCGCGGCAACGTGCTCCGCCACCAGCCGGTCCGGGTCGGCGCCGGGCTCGGCGACGCCGCGGACCTCACCGCCCCCGTCGTGGTGACCGGCGAGTACGAGGTCGGCATGCAGGACCAGGCCTTCCTGGGCCCCGAGTCCGGCCTGGCCGTACCGGCCGAGGACGGCGGGGTGGACCTGTTCGTCGCCACCCAGTGGCTGCACGTCGACCGCGACCAGATCGCGCCCTGCCTGGGCCTGCCGCCGGAGATGGTGCGGCTCTCGCTGGCCGGCGTGGGCGGCGCGTTCGGCGCCCGGGAGGACCTGTCCATGCAGGTCCACGCGTGCATGCTGGCGCTGCGCACCGGCCGTCCGGTCAAGATGGTCTACCACCGCGAGGAGTCGTTCTTCGGCCACGTGCACCGGCACCCGGCCCGGATGCGCTACGAGCACGGCGCGACCCGCGACGGACGGCTCGTCTACGTGAAGGCGGAGATCCTGCTCGACGGCGGCGCCTACTGCTCCTCCTCCCCGGCCGTGGTCGGCAACGCCGCCTCGCTCGGGGTCGGGCCGTACGAGGTGCCGAACGTCCGCGTCGACGCCTACGGCGTCTACACCAACAACCCGCCCTGCGGCGCGATGCGCGGCTTCGGCGCGGTGCAGGCCTGCTACGCCTACGAGTCGCAGATGGACCGGCTGGCCGAGGCGTGCGGCCTCGACCCGGTGGAGATCAGGGTCCGCAACGCCGTCTCCCAGGGGTCGAAGCTGGCCACCGGGCAGGTCATCGACTCCCCCGCGCCGCTCGCCGGGATGCTCCGCGAGCTCGCCGCCCTGCCGCTGCCCCCGGAGTCGGCGGGCGGCCTGCTGGACCTGCCCGGCGGCGCGGGACGGACCACCCGCGGCGAGGGCGTACGGCGCGGCGTCGGGTACGGCGTGGGCATCAAGAACATCTGCTTCTCCGAGGGCTTCGACGACCACTCCACCGCCCGGGTCCGGGTGGAACTGCTCGGCGGCGAGCCGCACGCGCTGGTGCACACCGCCGCGGCGGAGGTCGGCCAGGGGCTGGTCATGGTCCAGGAGCAGGCCGCCCGCACCGAGCTGGGCGATCTGGGCGTCGACCGGGTGACGGTCGCCGGGGCGGACACCTCGGTCGGCTCGGCCGGGTCGTCGTCGGCCTCCCGGCAGTCCTACGTCACCGGCGGCGCGGTCAGGGCGGCCTGCCTGGCCGTACGGGAGCGGCTGGAGGAGCTGTGCGCCGGCGGTCTCCCGCTCGCCGAGGCGCTGGAGCGGCACGGCCCGGTGGAGGAGACGCGCGAGTACCGCCACCGGCCGACGTTCCCGATGGACCCGGTCACCGGGCAGGGGGACTCCCACACCCAGCTCGCGCTGTGCGTGCACCGGGCGGTCGTCGACGTGGACACCGAGCTCGGCCTGGTGAAGGTGGTGGAGCTGGCGGCCGTGCAGGACGTGGGCCGGGTGCTGAACCGGCTCGCGCTGGAGGGGCAGATCCACGGCGGTTCGGCGCAGGGGCTGGGCCTGGCGCTGATGGAGGAGATCCAGGTCGCGGGCGGGCGGGTGCTGAACCCGTCGTTCACCGACTACCTGATCCCGACCGTCCTGGACATGCCGCCGATGCGGGTCTCGATCCTGGAGAACCCCGACCCGCACGCGCCGTACGGCCTGCGGGGCGCGGGCGAGCCGCCGACGCTCTCGTCGACCCCGGCGGTGGCCGCCGCGGTGCGGGCCGCGACCGGGCTGGACCTGCCCCGGGTGCCGATCCGCCCCCATGACATCGCGCTGAACGGGTAGGAAGCGGGCGTCCCCCGCAGGTGAGGAGGGGGACGGCGTGGATCGCTTCTTCGAGTTGTCGGCGCGCGGGACGACGGTCGGCCGGGAGGTCCGGGGCGGCGTCACCACGTTCATGGCGATGGCCTACATCGTCCTGCTCAACCCGATCATCCTGGGCGGCGCCGTCGACGTCACCGGGGCGCGGCTGTCGGTCCCGCAGCTCACCACGGCCACCATCCTGACCGCGGCGGTGAGCACCCTGCTGATGGCCGTGGTCGGCAACGCGCCGTTCGGCCTGGCGACGGGGCTGGGGCTGAACGCGGTGGTCGCCTACCAGGCCGCGCCGCACATGACCTGGGCGCAGGCCATGGGGCTGGTCGTGCTGGAGGGCCTGGTGATCGTGCTGCTGGCCGTCTCGGGGCTCCGGCAGCTCATCATGAACGCCATCCCGCTCGCGCTCAAGCACGCGATCAGCGTGGGCATCGGCATGTTCATCGCGCTGATCGGCCTGGTCGACGCCGGGTTCGTCGCTCCGGGCGCCGGCACGCCCGTGCAGCTGGGTACGGCCGGGCACCTGTCGGGGTGGCCGGTGGCGCTGTTCTGCCTGGGGCTGCTGCTGATGGTCGTGCTCTACGTGCGCCGGGTCCCGGCGGCCATCCTGATCGCCATCGTGGTCACCGCGCTGGCCGCGGTCGCGGTGAACGCGGTGGCGGAGGTCGACCCGGCGAGCTGGGGCGTCGTGGTGCCCCGGCTGCCGGAGGCGGTGATGTCGGCCCCGGACTTCGGGCTCCTCGGCCGGGTGGACCTGTTCGGCGGGTTCGCCCGGGCCGGGGCGGTGACCGCCGCGGTCGTGCTGTTCACGCTCGTGCTGTCCGGCTTCTTCGACGCGATGGGGACCATCATCGGCGTCAGCGACGAGGCCGGGCTGGTGGACGAGCGGGGCCGCGTCCCCCGGCTGGGGGCCATCCTGACCGTGGACGGCGTGTCCGGCGCGATCGGCGGGCTCGCCGGGGCCTCGGCCGGGACGGTCTTCGTCGAGTCGGCGGCCGGGGTCGGCGAGGGCGCCAGGACCGGTCTGGCCGCCCTGGCCACCGGCGGCCTGTTCACGCTGTCGCTGCTGTTCACCCCGCTCGCGACGGTCGTCCCGGCCGCGGCGGCCGCGCCCGCGCTCGTGCTGGTGGGGGCGCTGATGATGACCCAGGCCAAGAACGTGCCCTGGGACGACCTGTCCCTGGCGATCCCGGCCTTCCTGACGATCGCCATCATGCCGTTCACCTACGGCATCACCAACGGCGTCGGCGCGGGCGTGATCTCCTACACGGTGATCCAGGCGGCGCTCGGCCGGAGCCGGGAGATCCCGTGGCTGCTCTGGGTGGTCACGCTGGTTTTCACGGTGTACTTCGGCATCGGCGCCGTCGAGCAGGTCATCGCCTGACGGCGAGCAGGGGCGGCGGGCGGTCGGCCCCTGACGGCGAGCGGGCCGACGCCCGACGGAGGTCAGGGCCGGTCGCTGTCGCAGGCGACGCCGTCCCCGTCCCCGTCGATGTACCAGGCGTACTCCGGGTCGGTCTCCTTGAAGTACGGGCCGTAGCCGGCCGCGGCCGCCTCCCGGCAGGTGCTGAACTTGCGGTACCGTCCACCCGTACCACCCGTGCCCGCCCCGCCGCCCGCCGGCGCGGCGGGCCCTACCGGTCGACGATCTCGTTCTTGCCGATGACCACGACGCCGCTGTTGGTGACCGCGAAGCGGGAGCGGTCGTGCTCCAGGTCGAAGCCGATCCGGGCGCCGTCCGGGATGACCACGTTCTTGTCGATGATGGCCTTGCGCACGATCGCGCCCCTGCCGACCTTCACGTTGCCCATCAGCACGGAGTCCTCGACCACGGAGTGGGAGTGCAGCACCACGCCGGGGGAGAGGACGGACCTCTCCGCGAGGCCGCCGGAGACGATCACCCCGGAGGAGACCAGCGAGTCGATCGCCCGGCCGACCCGGTCGCCGTCGTTGTGCACGAACTTGGCCGGCGGGAGCGGGTCGTGGCCGGTGTAGATCGGCCAGCGGTCGTTGTAGAGGTTGAAGAACGGGTGCGCCGAGATGAGGTCCATGTGCGCCTCGTAGTAGGCGTCCAGGGTCCCCACGTCGCGCCAGTAGCCCCGGTCGCGCTCGGTCGAGCCGGGCACGACGTTGTCGGCGAAGTCGTAGACCTCGGCGCTGCCGCTCTTGACCATCATCGGGATGATGTTCCCGCCGAGGTCGTGCTTGCTGGTGGGGTCGAGCGCGTCCTCCCGGAGCGCGTCGATCATCGCCTGGGTCCGGAAGACGTAGTTGCCCATCGAGGCGTAGACCTGGTCGGGCGCGTCCGGCAGGCCCACGGCGTCGGTGGGCTTCTCCCGGAACGCGGTGATCCGCCGCCCCGCCGGGTCGGTCTCGATCACGCCGAACTGGTCGGCCAGCGACAGGGGCTGCCGGATCGCCGCCACGGTCACCTCGGCGCCGGACTCGATGTGCTGCTCCACCATCTGCCGGGGGTCCATCCGGTAGATGTGGTCGGCGCCGAACACGATGACGTGCTCGGGCATCTCGTCGTAGACCAGGTTCAGGTTCTGGAACAGCGCGTCGGCCGAACCCGAGAACCAGTGCGGCCCGAGCCGCTGCTGCGCCGGGACCGGGGTGACGTAGTTGCCGAGCATCGCCGACAGCCGCCAGGTGCGCGAGATGTGCCGGTCGAGGCTGTGGTTCTTGTACTGCGTCAGCACGACGATCTTCAGGTAGTGGCCGTTGGCCAGGTTCGACAGCACGAAGTCGATCAGCCGGTAGATCCCTCCGAACGGCACCGCCGGTTTGGCCCGGTCCGCCGTCAACGGCATGAGCCGCTTGCCTTCACCGCCGGCGAGCACGATCGCGAGGACTCTCATACCCAGGACCTTAACCCGGCGAAGGGGGATGAAACACTAGGGTGTGACCATGCGAGTCGATCTACGAGTCGATCTGTTGAGCCGCGAGTACCCGCCGGAGGTCTACGGCGGCGCCGGAGTGCACGTCGAATACCTCGCCAGGGAGCTGAGGGCGCTGGCCGACGCCCGCGTCCGCTGCTTCGGGGCCCCGCGGTCCGAACCCGGGACCGACGCCTACCGGGTCCCGGACGGCCTGGCGGCGGCCAACGCGGCGCTGCAGGTGCTCGGGGTGGATCTGGAGATGGCCGCGGGGTGCGAGGGCGCCGACCTCGTGCACAGCCACACGTGGTACGCCAACTTCGCCGGTCACGTGGCCAAGCTGCTGTACGGCACGCCGCACGTGGCGACCACGCACAGCCTGGAGCCGCTCCGGCCCTGGAAGGCCGAGCAGCTCGGCGGGGGGTACACCCTCTCGTCGTGGGCCGAGCGGACCGCTCTGGCCGCGGCCGACGCGATCATCGCGGTCTCGGAGGGCATGCGCCGGGACGTGCTCGCCTGCTACCCGGAGATCGACCCGGAGCGGGTCTCGGTGATCCACAACGGCATCGACACCGACGAGTACGCCCCGAACCCCGGCACCGACGTGCTGAAGAAGCACGGCATCGACGCCGGCCGGCCGTACGTCGTGTTCGTCGGGCGGATCACCCGGCAGAAGGGCCTGGTCCACCTGCTGCACGCGGCCCGGGACCTGCACCCCGACGCCCAGCTGGTGCTCTGCGCGGGCGCCCCCGACACGCCCGAGATCTCCGCCGAGGTGACCGGGCTCGTCCGGGAGCTGGAGCGGGACCGGGCCGGGGTCGTCTGGATCTCGGAGATGCTCCCGCGCCCCGAGGTGATCCAGATCCTCACCCACGCCACCGTGTTCGTCTGCCCCTCGGTCTACGAGCCCATGGGCATCGTGAACCTGGAGGCCATGGCGTGCGAGACCGCCGTGGTCGCCACCGCCACCGGCGGCATCCCGGAGGTCGTGGCCGACGGCTCGACCGGTCTGCTGGTCCCGATCGAGCAGACCGCCGCGGACGGCACCCCGGACGATCCGGCCCGGTTCGCCGCCGACCTCGCCGAACGGGTCAACCGGCTGCTGGCCGACCCGGCGCTCGCCGCCGAACTGGGCCGGGCCGGGCGGATCCGGGCCGTGGAGCACTTCTCCTGGGCCCGGATCGCCGAGCGGACGATGGAGCTCTACCGGTCGCTCGTCCCGTGACCGGGCCGAGGCGGCTCAGTACCTGATCACGGGCTCGGGGGTGACGGGGAAGTTCACCGAGCGGGCGATGAAGCAGTACGCGTGGACCTCGCCGTGCAGGCGCTCGGCCGCGGCCGCCATCTCGGGGGAGGCGACGGTCACGGTGGGCCGGAGCACGACCCCGGTGAACCGCCCCGAGCCGTTGCCGTCCTCCACCATGACGCCCTCCGGCTCGTCCGCGTAGCCGGTCACCACGACCCCGCCGGCCGTGCACAGGTGCAGGTACCAGAGCATGTGGCACTGGGAGAGCGAGGCGACGAGCAGCTCCTCGGGGTTCCAGCGGGAGGGGTCGCCCCGGAAGGCCGGGTCGGACGAGCCGGCCAGCGGCTCCTTGCCCGCGGCGGCGACCTCGTGCTCCCGGCCGTAGCCGCGGTAGCTCGCGGTGCCCTCGCCGCGGTTACCGGTCCAGGTGACGGTGAGCCGGTAGCGGTGTTCACGTGTCATGCCGGAATCATGGCGGAACGATCCCGGCCGGCATCGGCCGGGGCGCGCCCGTGGGGACCTCCGTCCGCCGCGGGCACGCCCGGGGAGCCCTACGCCTCGGCGAGCACGCTTCCGTAGGCGCGGGCGGCCAGGTCGGCGATGAGCCCGTGCGCGCCCAGCAGTCCGGCGCACTCGATCCCGGCGTCCGCGGCCGCCGCCTCCGCGAGGCCGGCCTCGGCCTCGGGGCCGATCAGGCAGGGGGGACAGGGCGATGCGCCCGGCGCCGATGCCGCGCAGCCGCTCGGCCGCGTCGGCGACGGAGGGGGCGCCGTCCAGGGAGGCGACCAGCACGGGGAGCGTCAGCCGGGAGGCCAGCAGCACGGCCGTCGGCTGCGCCTCCACCGCCCCCCGGTCCCCGCCGACCGTGGCCAGGACGACCGCGTCGACCGGGCTGGAGACGTTGAGCAGCCGCACCCGGTCGGGCCTGGCCAGGTCCTTCTCGGCGAGGCGGATGTGCAGGGCCTCGGCGAGCAGGGGGTGCGGGCCGAGGTGCTCGGTGACCGTCACGGTCGCCCCGCTCGCCGCCACGGCTTCGGCGATCATCCGGTCGGCGGCGGGGTGCGGCCCGGTCAGCAGGGGCACCACGATGGCGGCCACGCCGTCCTCGGGCCTGGAGCGGGCCGCGGCCTCCAACTCGGAGGTCAGCTCCTTGCCGTCCTCGCCGAGGCCGACCAGGCGGACCTCGATCTGCGGGTTGTCGACCCCGACGGTGGCGGCGAGCTCGGCGGCGGCACCGGACGCGTCGCCGGGTACGGCCAGCACGAGCGCGGGGGCCTCGGGCGGGAGCTGGGAAGGCACGGGCCTGCGGTGCCGGCCGGAGGGCCGGACGGCGCGCCCGCGCACGGGGAGGCTGGAACTCTCACTCACACGCGCGAACTCTAGGGCCATTTCGGTCGCTCCGTCGCCGAAAAACGGCAGCGATTCCGTCACAACGTGCTGGGACGCCGGTGGAGGCGCCCCGATCGCGTCCTCTGCGCCCCCGCGGAGCGCCCCCCCCGGGGCCGCCGGGGACCGCCGGGGACGCGGCCCGGGACGGTCAGGTGTCGCGGTGGCCCTCCCACTCGTCCTCCAGCGCCGAGTGCACGATGGAGTCGCGCCAGGCGCCGTGGGCCCGCACGTGGTGCCGGATCCTGCCCTCCTCGACCATCCCGGCGACGAGCATCGCGAGCTGGGCGGCGGTGTTGGCGGGGGAGCGGGCGCCCCAGATGCGGTGCAGGCGCAGGTTCTTGAAGCCGAACGCCAGCAGCAGCCGGATCAGGTCGGTGCCGATCCCCCGGCCCCAGTGGTCGGGGCGGAGCCCGAGGCCGATCTCCGCGCTGTGCGGGTGATCGGCCTCGATGTGCAGCCGGGCGACGCCGATGACCTCGCCGCCGTCCAGCTCGGTCACCGCCAGCACGTAGAGCCGCCGGGGCTGCACGCCCGCCGACTCGATCGCCTCGGCGACGATCTCCTCGACCTGCTCCCTGGTGCGGGGGTCGAACGGCAGGTGCTCGGTGGTCGCCGGGTCGCCGTACACGGCGTGCAGCGCGTCCACATCGGCGAGCGTCACTTCCCTCAGTCCGAGTCTCTTGCCGGAGATCTCAACAGGGCGCATGCGCAGACGCTAACGCCTCACGCGTCCCAGGGCTAGGGATCATTCCGGTCGGGATCATTTCCCGATTTCGGCGTGATTCGTCGAGGGCGGCACCCGGCCGGCCTGGGGAGCGCTCTCCGGTCTCGACGACGCCGAGAAGCTCCTGCTCCGGGCGTTCGCGCCGGACCGCTGGGGGAGAATGGGCGGATGACACCGCCTGTCACGGATGGCGTGGACGTCGTTGATGTCCGCGTGCTCGCCGGTCCCGGCCTGGTCGCCGACCTCCGGCTGCTCGCCGAGGTCGCCGACCGGGAGTTCGCCGCCCTGGGGGTGCGCGGGAGCGTCGCGGCGGTCTCCGGGCCCGCCGACCTGGAGGCGGCGGTCCTGGATTCCTCCGGCCCTCTGGTCGTCCTGCCCGGGCCCGCTCCCGAGGCGCGCGCCCTCATCGCCCGGCACCCTCGCGCCGTCTGGCTGGACCTGCACCGGGTGGCGGAGCCGGCGGGCCCGGAGCACCTCCACGGACGCGGGGTCTGGGGACTGGCCTGGGCGATCCGCCGCGCCGTGCACCGGCTCCGCCGCCCCGCCCGCAGAGTCGCCTACGGCGCGCACCCCGACCAGTGGGCGGAGGTACGGCCACCGCACGGGTCACCGGGCGAGCCGGGGGACGGCCCGCGAGGCGACCGGCAGGACGGCCCGGGGGACGATTCGGGGGGCGGTCCGCGGAGCGGTCCGGGAGGAGAGCGGCAGAGCGGTCCGCGGGCGGTCCCGGTGGCGGTGGTGCTGCACGGCGGCTACTGGCGGTCGGTCTGGGGCGCCGACCTGATGGACGCGCTCTGCGCCGACCTGGCCGGGCGCGGCCTCGAGACCTGGAACCTCGAGTACCGCCGCCCCGACCTGCACGGCTGGGACGCGACGACCGCGGACGTGGCGGCGGGGCTCGCCCTGGCGGCGGAGGGCGACCATCGCA
>NZ_CDRNDK010000118.1:0-15133 GCF_977012225.1 Planomonospora algeriensis
CGCCCGCCTGGTCGTCTGCGGCGACACCGGCGTGGCCCCACCTGGCGAGCGCGTTCGCCACCCCGTCCGTGGTGCTGTTCGGACCCGTCCCGCCCGCCCTGTGGGGACCGCCGCCCGGCGGGCCGCACACCGCGCTGTGGGCCGGGTCGCGCGGAGACCCCCATGGAGAGCGGCCCGATCCCGGGCTGCTGCGGATCGAGGTCCCGCAGGTCCTCGACGCCGCACTCGACCGACTGGAGGTGACCGTCCGATGAGTCTTCCGACCCACCGGCGAGACGACGGGGCCCCGCGGGGCGCCCGCCGCGCCGTGGTGACCGGCGGGGCCGGCTTCCTCGGCTCCTACCTGTGCGAGCGGCTGATCGAGCGGGGGACGGAGGTGATCTGCATGGACAACTTCCTGACCGGCTCGCCGGACAACGTCGCCCATCTGATGGGCCGGCCGGAGTTCCGGCTCGTCGAGTGCGACCTCACCGGCTTCGTGCACGTGCCCGGCGACGTCGACCTCGTGCTCCACTTCGCCTCGGCCGCCTCCCCGGTGGACTACCTGCGCCACCCCATCGAGACGCTCAAAGTCGGCAGCCTCGGCACCCTGCACGCCCTCGGCCTCGCCAAGGACAAGGGCGCCCGCTTCGTGCTCGCCTCCACCAGCGAGGTGTACGGCGACCCGCTGGAGCACCCGCAGCGGGAGGACTACTGGGGCAACGTCAACCCGGTCGGGCCGCGCAGCGTCTACGACGAGGCCAAGCGCTTCGCCGAGTCGCTGACCACGGCCTACCGCAACTCGCACGGGACGGACACCGCGATCGTGCGGATCTTCAACACCTACGGGCCGCGGATGCGCCCGCACGACGGCCGCGCCATCCCCACCTTCATCCGCCAGGCGCTGTCCGGGGAGCCGATCACGGTGGCCGGCGACGGCGGCCAGACCCGCTCCGTCTGCTACGTCACCGACACGGTCGAGGGCGTCCTCGCCCTGGCGGAGAGCGGCTTCGCCGGCCCGGTCAACATCGGCAACCCGGCGGAGCTGACCATGCTCGCCCTCGCCGGGACGATCCGCGACCTGACCGGCTCGTCCTCGCCGATCGAGTTCGTCGAACGGCCCGCCGACGACCCGGCCGTCCGGCGGCCCGACACCTCGCTGGCCGAGTCCCGGCTGGGCTGGCGGCCGGAGGTGGACGTGCTGGACGGGCTGCGCCGTACCATCGCCTGGTTCACCGAGGAGCTCCGCGAGCCCGAGCCCGAGCCCGAACCGGCGGTCCGGCGCCGGGACGCCCCGGTAAATTAAAGATCATGACATATCCGGATCCGCTGTATCTCGGTGACGAGGGCGAGGTCAACGCGACCTTCCGGCCCGCCGGCCACGAGCCCGAGCTGACCTATCCCAACGGGGGCACCACGGTGCACTACCTGGCGACGGGGGCCTCCACGGGCGGGAAGTTCGGCCTCTACCGGTGGGACATGGGCCCGAACCCGTCGGGGCCGAGCGCGCACTTCCACCGGTCGATCTCCGAGTCGTTCTACATCCTCTCCGGGACGGTGCGGATCTTCGACGGCACCCGCTGGATCGACACGGCTCCCGGGGACTACGTGCACGTCCCCGAAGGCGGCGTGCACGCCTTCCGCAACGAGTCGGGCGAGCCGGCCTCGATGCTCCTGCACTTCGCGCCCGGAGCTCCGAGGGAGGGCTATTTCGAGGGACTCGCGGAGTTCGCCGTCTCAGGCCGGCCCAGCGAGGAGGAGATGACGGAGTTCTTCATCCGGCACGACACCTACTGGGTCTGACAGCGGTTCACCAGACGGACGAGGGGAACCGCCGTCGGGCCAGGGGCCCTGCTCTCGGTTCCCCGGCCCTGCCTCCGCGCCGCGTCGGCGGGTCTCGTCCGAAGCGTCCGGGTCAGAGGTCGCCGAGCTCGCCGAGCGGTCTCGTCCAGTAGTCCCGGTCGGGGTCGTCGCCGTCGAGGAGCGCCTGCCCGCCGGGGAAGGGACGGCCGGGGGCGATGACGAGGTGCATGATCCGGTTGAAGGTCTTGAACGCCTCGTCGTCGCCGACGCGGATCTCGCCGCTGTTCATCCGCCGGTACCAGTACTTCTGCTCCTCCTCGACCCGGGGGAGGAGCTGGCTCCGGCTCAGCGTTCGTGCCTCCTCGACGGTGAGGCGCTGGAAGCGTGGCATGCGGCGATTGTCGCACAGCACCCGGTGACGTCCAGGCAGGTCGGGAGAGGCGTCAGTCGACGTAGGCGTTGGTGATGCTCCACGGGCCGCAGTCGGAGCCGAAGGTGCCGCGGTCGCAGCCCTGCACGACGAAGGCCCACCTGTCCGTCGCCCTGCCGTGGCTGACGGTGTCGTCGTAGTCGACGGCCACGTTCTTGGGCAGGGACAGGGCTCCGCTCCACGGGGTCAGCCGGGCGACCTTCACCTGGTGGGTCCGGTTGCCCAGGTGGGCGTCCTTGCTCCAGCGGACGTTGAAGAAGTCCCAGTCGCGGCCCAGGCCGCTCCACCTGAAGGTGATCCTGCTTCCCGACTCGTAGACGCGGACGAGGGCGCCGCCGCCGAGGTTCGGGGACCAGACGATCTTGCCGTTGCGGAAGCGCTGCCAGGAGCCCTGCTTGTCGGCGTAGCCGTACTCCTTGGTGACGGGGCAGCCGTAGACGCTGCTCTGGCCGCCGTTGGAGCGCCACAGGCCGCCGATGAGGCTCCCCGGAGGAGCGACGAGGGAGGCGTCGCAGGCGGTGCGGGCGGTGGCGGCCTGCGCGGCGGTGGCGGGGGCCAGGAGGAGGCCCGCCGCCGCGGCGGCGGCGAACAGAGGGCGGGTGGTGCGCATCGGGGGTCCTTTCCAGGACTGCCGGGGGCGAGGCCGGTGGGCGGGTCTGACGGAGGCGGGGTCAGTGGGCGAGGCTGATGGAGGTGGGGATGCTCCACGGGCCGCAGTCGGAGCCGAAGACGCCGCGGTCGCAGCCCTGGACGACGAAGGCGAACCGGTTCACCTCGTGGCCGTTGGTCGTCGTGCCGATGCCGTCCTTGACGTAGGGGGACATCACGTACTGGCCGCTCCACGGGGTCAGCCTGCGGACCTGGACCTGGGTGGCCCGGCCGCCGTCCTTGCTCCAGCGGACGTTGAAGAAGTCCCAGTCGCGGCCCAGACCGCTCCACTTGAAGACGATGTTCTGCCCCTTGCCGTAGACGCGGACGAGGGCGCCGCCGCCGAGGTTCGGGGACCAGACGATCTTGCCGTTGCGGAAGCGCTGCCAGGAGCCCTGCTTGTCGGCGTAGCCGTACTCCTTGGTGACGGGGCAGCCGTAGACGCTGCTCTGGCCGCCGTTGGAGCGCCACAGGCCGCCGATGAGGCTCCCCGGAGGAGCGACGAGGGAGGCGTCGCAGGCGGTGCGGGCGGTGGCGGCCTGCGCGGCGGTGACGGGCGCGATCACGGCGGCGGCCGTCACGGCGGCCGCGGCGAGGCCGAGGAGGGAGCGGGAGGTGCGGCTCATCGGAGTGGTCCTTCCGGTGGCGGTTCGCGGTGACGACTCATGTGTACGGCGGGCCGCTTTCACCCGGACTGCCGCGCCTTGAGGGCGGCTTACTGGAAGAACATTTCCGACATATCAATCCCCTTTCCCTGGAGGTCCGGTCTCGGGATTCCAGGGGAAGGGGATCGGGCGCCCGCCGTACGCCGCCACCGCGAGCCGGGATCACGCCGGAGCGGCTCGGTTAGGGTGTGTTCCATGATCCTTCGCCATGTGACGATCGACTGCGCCGATCCCTACGGGCTCGCGACGTTCTGGAGCGCCGCGACCGGGTGGCCGATGTCCGAGGAGGACGAGCCGGGCGACCCCGAGGCCCTCGTCGAGGCCCCGGCGCCCGCGCCCGGAATGCTGTTCATCCGGGTGCCCGAGGGCAAGACGGTGAAGAACCGGATCCACTTCGACTGGATGCCCACCGAGCGGACCCGCGACGAGGAGGTCGAGCGCCTCCTCGCCCTGGGGGCCGAGCTGCACGAGGACCACCGCACCCCCGAAGGGCTGGGCTGGGTCACGTTGCTCGACCCCGAGGGCAACGAGTTCTGCGTCGAGCGGAGCGCGGCCGAGCGCGGCCTCTAATCCCGCCGGGTCCGGAGCAGGTCGGTGAGGCGGGCGGCGTTGCGCTGGGCGTTGTCGCGGCAGCAGTTGTTCATCAGGACGTGGAGGGTCCCGGCCTGACCGGAGAACTCCCGGAGCCGGGCCGCCCAGTGCTCCAGCTCGGCCTCGGAGTAGAGGTAGGCGAAGCGTTCTTCGATCTTCTTGCTGGTCCACTTCTCCGAGTGGCCGTGGAAGCGGACCACGGCCAGATCGGCGGCGGTGGCGGCCAGGACCGGCGGGATCGACGAGGGGTGGCCCTGCGGCATGTCGACGCCGACGTACGGGATGCCGTGCTCGGCCAGGAAGCCGAGGGTCGCCTCGCGCTCGTCCTCCTCCATCCAGGTGCGGTTGCGGAACTCCACGCACGCGCGCAGCGGGGCGCAGCGCCGTACGCATTCCAGCACGCGGCGCCGGTTGCCCTCGCCGGCCGGGAACCACGGCGGGAACTGCAGCAGGACGGCGCCCAGCTTGCCCGCCTCGTGCAGCGGCGCGAGCGCGCCGAGGAAGCGCGACCACACCTCCTCGGTGATCTCGGGGCCGACGTCGCGCAGGTAGACGGTGCCGTCCGGGTCGCCGAGCCGCAGCCGGAGGTCCTTGTAGAGCGAGCGCGCCCGGGTGGGGTGCCCGGTCAGCAGGGAGAACGCCTTGACGTTGAAGGTGAACCCCGGCGGCGTGCGGTCCCGCCAGGCTTCTGCCGTCTTGACCGACGGCGGATGGTAATAGGTGGCGTCCACCTCCACCAGCGGGAACCGCGCCGCGTAGTAGGCGAGCCGCTCGGCGGGCGTCGACACCCCGTCCGGATACCAGCCCGAGTCGAGCAGCGACCTGTCGGTCCACGAGGCCGTGCCGACGAGGATGTTCCCCACCGCCGTCACAGTAGCCTGTCCGGGGTGACGGGCAGGTCGCGCACGCGCCTGCCGGTCGCGTGGCGGACGGCGTTGGCGATCGCGGCGGCGACGCCGGTGATGCTCACCTCGCCCACGCCGATCAGGCCCAGGGGCATGGTCGGGTCGGGCACGTCCAGGCAGTGCACGTCGATGGGCGGGACGTCGGCGTGGACCGGGACGTGGTAGTCGGCCAGGCCGGGATTCATGATCCGCCCGTTGCGCGGGTCGACGAGCGTCTCCTCCGACAGGGCCATGCCGATCCCCATCACGATGCCGCCGCGGAGCTGACTGGCCACCATCTTCGCGTTGACCACCCTGCCCACGTCGAAGACGCCGAGCCAGCGGGAGACCCGGACCTCCCCGGTCTCCGGGTCGACCCGCACCTCGCAGAAGTGCGCCCCGCACGCGGCCTTCACCCAGCGCCGCCGGTCGCGCAGGAGCTTCGACATGAACCGGAGCTGCCCGGTGACCTTCCCGACGCGGGTGTCGGACCCGACGGCGGCCTCGGCGGAGTCCCGGCCCGCCCGGGTCAGGATCGCCGCGTAGGTCTCACCGGGTCCCGCGGGCCCGGCCCAGAGCCCGCCGTCGCGGGCCTCCAGGTCGTCCAGCCGCCGGCCGCGCAGCGGGGAGCCGTCCGAGCGCCGGGCCAGGGCGAGCAGCGAGCCCTTCAGCTTCTCGCACGCGGCCAGCAGGCTCGCGGCCACGCTCGCGGTCTGCGCGGAGCCGCCGGCGCCGGGCCCGCTGGGCAGGGCCGAGTCGCCGTACTCCACCCGCACGGCCTCGAACGGCACGCCGAGGGCGTCGGCGGCGATCTGCGCCTGCGCGGTGGCCCCGCCCATGCCCATCTCGTGGAAGCCGCAGCGCACCACGACGGAGCCGCCGGCCGAGAGCCTGACCGTGACGTTGGCGGGCATCTGCCACGACGGGTGGTAGGCGGAGGCGACGCCCATGCCGACGAGCCACCCGCCGTCGCGCATCGAGCCCGGTTCCGGCGTCCGGCCGGACCAGCCGAACCGCTCCGCGCCGAGCGCGTAGGCCTCGCGCAGCATCCGGTGCGCGAACCGCTTGCCGTCGATCGGGTTGCGCTCCGGCTCGTTGCGCATCCGCAGCTCGATCGGGTCGAGGCCGAGCGCGCAGGCGAGCTCGTCGACGGCCGACTCCAGCGCGAAGGTCCCGATCGACTCGCCGGGCGCGCGCATGGGCGTGTTCGGCACCGCGTCCAGCTCGACCAGGTGCTGCCGGAGCAGGATGTTCTCCGCGGCGTAGAGGTGCCGCGACTGGGAGGTCACCTGCTCGGGCATGCCGCCGGTCCGGCCGGTCTGCGTCACGCTGGTGTGGACCAGCGCGGTCAGCCGCCCGTCCGCGCGGGCGCCCAGCGCCACCCGCTGCGCCGAGGGGGTGCGCCCGCCGACCGTGCGGTAGACGCCCTCCCGGGTGAGCGCCATCCGCACCGGCCTGCCGGTCACCCGCGCAGCCAGCACCGTCAGCAGGGTGCCGGCCCAGACCATGGTCTTGCCGCCGAACGCGCCGCCGACGTACGGCGCGACCACCCGCACGTTCCGCGCCGGGACGCCGAACCGCAGGGCCAGGTGGTCGCGGACCCAGGCGATGTTCTGGGTGCCCTCGTGGACGGTCAGCCGGTCGCCGTCCCACACCGCCGTCGTGGCGTGCGGTTCGATCGCGTTGTGGTGGTACGGCGGTGTGGTGAAGCGCAGGTCCACCGAGACGGGCGCGGCGGCGAGCGCGGCCTCGGCGTCCCCCTTGCGGGCGCCGCCGGACTGCATCGCGTTGCTCTTCTGCGGTACGGCGTTGCCCTCCTCGGCGGCGAAGTCCACGGCGGCGGGCAGTTCCCGGTAGGAGACCCGGACCAGGCCGGCGGCGTGCCGGGCGGCTTCCGGCGTCTCGGCGACGACGACCGCGACGGGCTGGCCGTTCCAGTGCACCTCGTCGGTGCCGAGGTAGTCGACGCTCGACCCGGAGGCGAGGCTGCTCAGGTTCAGCACGCTCACCGGGGGCGCCGGCTTCATCGGCGGGGCGTTCTCGTGCGTGATGACGGCCAGCACGCCCGGGACGGCCTCGGCCCCGGCCGCGTCGATGCCGGTGATCCGGCCGCGGGTGACCGCCGCGTGCACCAGCGCGGCGTGCGCCAGGCCGGGATGCGGGTGCTCGGCCGCGTAGCGGGCCGCGCCGGTCGTCTTGGCCTTCCCGTCGACCCGGTCGAGCGGCCTGCCGACGCTGCGGCCGGTCGCCGCCTCCACCGGGGACGGGGGTCGCGTGGGGGCGGAGGTCATGCCGGGCTCCCCTCGGTGAGCAGCCGCCGCAGCGTCGCCGTGACGGCCCGCCGGGCCAGCTCGATCTTGAAGGCGTTCCCCGGCAGGCCGGTGGCGGAGGCGAGTTCGGCCTCGGCCGCCCGCCGGAACGACTCCTCGGTGGCGGGCGCCCCGAGCAGGGCGAGTTCGGCCCGCCGGGCCCGCCACGGCGTGGTGGCGACGCCGCCGAGGGCCAGCCGGACGTCGGTCACCGTACCGTCGCGGACCTCCAGCGCGGCGGCGACGGAGACCAGCGCGAACGCGTACGACGCCCGGTCGCGGACCTTGCGGTAGCGGGAGTTCGCCGCGATCGGCGAGGGCGGCAGCTCGACCGCGGTGACGAGCTCGCCGGGGGACAGTCCGGTCTCGACGTGCGGGGTCTCGCCGGGCGGCCGGTGGAAGGAGGTCAGGGGGACGCGCCGGACGCCGTGCGCGCCCTCCACCTCCACCACGGCGTCGAGCGCGGCCAGCGCGACGCACATGTCCGAGGGGTGCGCCGCGACGCAGGCGCCGCTCACCCCGAGGACGGCGTGGCCGCGGTTGAGTCCGCCGATCGCGTCGCACCCGCTGCCGGGCTCGCGCTTGTTGCAGGCGGCGCGCGGTCGTAGAAGTAGGGGCAGCGGGTGCGCTGGAGCAGGTTCCCGCCGACCGTCGCCATGTTCCGCAGCTGCGCCGAGGCCCCGGCGAGGATCGCCTGGGACAGCACCGGGTAGCGGGCCCGGATCAGCGGGTGCGCCGCCAGGCGGCCGTTGCGGACCAGGGCGCCGATCCGCACGCCGCCGTCCGGCCGCTCCTCGACCTCGGCCAGGGGCAGGGAGGTGATGTCGACGACCGTGTCCGGCTGCTCGATCCCGGCGCGCATCAGGTCGACGAGGTTCGTCCCGCCGCCGAGGAACTTCGCGCCCGGGTCGCCGGCGACCGCGCGGATCGCCGTCGCGACGTCGGGGGCGTTCACGTACGAGAACGGCCTCATCGCTCCGCCTCCGCCGCGGCGAACTCCCGGATGGCGTCGACGATGCCGTTGTAGGCGCCGCACCGGCACAGGTTGCCGCTCATCCGCTCCCTGATCTCCTCGTCGGACAGCTCGGCGCCGTCCGCGCAGAGGTGCTCGGTGACGGCGCTGGGCATCCCGGCGCGGTGCTCGGCCAGCATCCCGAGCGCCGAGCAGATCTGGCCGGAGGTGCAGTAGCCGCACTGCAGGCCGTCGTTGCGGACGAAGGCCTCCTGGAGCGGGTGCCCCGGCCCGTCGCCGGCGACGCCCTCGATCGTGGCGATCTCGCGGCCGGCGTACTGCACGGCCAGGGCCAGGCAGGAGTTGATCCGCTCGCCGTCGGCCAGGACCGTGCAGGCGCCGCAGGCCCCCTGGTCGCAGCCCTTCTTCGTGCCGGTCAGGCCGAGGCGCTCACGCAGCGCGTCGAGCAGGCTGACCTGGGGTGGGAGATCGAGTGACGCCTCGGCGCCGTTCACCCGCAACCGCACCTCGACCACGTGCACCCTCCGTTCGTGAGCCGGTCGGCGGAGCCGCCGCCCGTCCCCTGGGGGAGGCGCGGGGGCGCCCGCCGGGGCGGCGGGTCCGTCCGTTGCGGCCGACGCTAACAGGACGGCGTACTCTTAACAAGAGAACGACGTTCTTTTATCTCCGTCGTATGCTTGCCGGGACATGACACGACCGGCGTTCGTCCGGGCCAGGCGGCCGGAGCACAAGCAGCAGCGGCGCGAGGCGATCCTCGCCGCCGCCCGCGAGCTCGCCCTCCGCTCCGGCGTGCGCGACGTCAGCCTGGGCGGGGTGGCGGCGGCCGTGGGCCTGGCCAAGTCCAACGTGGTGCGCTACTTCGGCACCCGCGAGGAGATCTACCTCGAACTGGCCGCCGAGGGCTGGCTGGACTGGGCGGAGGCGGTCACCGCCCGGCTGCGGGACGCCGCCGGGCCGGAGGCCGTGATCGACGCGCTGGCCGAGACGCTCGCCGAGCGGCCGCTCCTGTGCGACCTGCTCGGCAACGTCTCGACCAGCCTGGAGCACAACGTCTCCGTCCCGGCCGCCCGCGTCTTCAAGCGGACCGTGCTGGGCGTCGTGGCCGAACTCGGCGAGCAGGTCGCGCGGGCGCACCCGGTCCTGACCCCGGGCGAGGGGCTCGAGGTGGTCGGGGCGGCCGCCGGATTCGCGGGAACGCTCTACCCGGCGGCCAACCCGGCGCCCGTGCTGGTCGAGCTCTACCGGCAGGACCCGGACATCGCCGCGGCCTGCCCGTCGTTCCTGCCGACGATGAAGCGGCTGATCACGGCGCTCGTCGCGGGGCTCCCGGCGATCCGCCGGCCGTGACGCGGCGGTGACGCGGTGGTGGGGCTCCCGGTGATCCGCCGGTCGTGACGCGGCGGCGGTGGGACTCCCGGTGATCTGCCGGCCGCACGCGGTGCCCGGGACGCCGGGGAACCGGTCCCGGTGCGAGGGTGGCCGCGGGGACGCCGGTGACCCGCCGGTCCCGGTGCGGCGCCGTGCCGTCATCGTGACCGGTGTTCCCACCGCGGGTGACTAGACGTCCGCCGGACGGGTAGCAGAAGCGGGCACCAGTCCCGATCACACCTGTGGGAGACGTCATGGACGCACCGCACACGCACGCAACCGACCGCTCGCCGCTGCAGCTCGCCGCGCGGGTCGTCGGAATCGTGTTCCTCCTCGTCGGCGTGCTGGGCTTCATCCCCGGCATCACCAGCAACGTCGACCAGCTCCAGTTCGCCGGGCACCACTCCGACGCCATGCTCCTGGGAGTCTTCGAAGTATCCATTCTCCACAACCTCGTGCACCTGCTGTTCGGTGTGGCGGGCCTGGCGCTCTCCCGGACCTGGTCCGGGGCGCGCAACTTCCTGGTCGGCGGCGGGGCCGTCTACCTGCTGCTGTGGCTGTACGGCCTGCTGATCCCGCACGACAGCTCGGCCAACTTCGTCCCGCTCAACACCGCGGACAACTGGCTCCACTTCTTCCTCGGCCTCGGCATGATCGGCCTGGGCGTCGCGCTCAGCCGCCGCCGCGCCACCTCGCGGGTCTGATCGCCCGGGGAGCCCCGGCGGAGCTCCGCCGGGGTTCAGGCGGGACCGACGAGGAGAACGGCCGCCCGCACGGTGGGCGGCCGTTCCCGTGTCCGCACCGGGCCCGGCCGGGTGGCGATCCCGGCCGGACTCCTCCGGCGCCGGACCCCCTACGGCCGGGTACCGATCCCGGTCGCCAACTCTCCGGTCCGGGCCGGCCCGCCGGTCTTCGGCGACAGGGGCGGCGTTTCCATGCCCGACGCGGTGCGCAGCCCCTCCAGCACCGCGCGCAGCGCGTCCACCGAGGAGTGCCGGGGGGTCCAGCCCAGCTCGGTGCGGGCGCGGGTGACATCCATGATCGGTACGGTGAACAGCATGTCGAGCAGGTCCGGCGAGGCGGGCACCAGGCGCAGGTGCCAGGCGGCGGAGGCGGCGCCGCGCAGTATCCAGCCGGGGACGGGCACCCGCCGGGCGCCGAGCACCTCGGCCAGCACCGCGGAGTCGATCACCGGATCGGCGGCGATGTTGAAGGCGCCCGACACCTCCCTGACGACCGCCAGGCGGTAGGCCTCGCCCATGTCCTCGGCGTGCAGCGCCTGGAACCTGAGCTCGGGCAGGTCGGGGACGAAGGGGATGAGGCCGGGCCGTACGAGCCGGTGGGGGAGGAACGGGCCGGCGAACAGCCGCCGCTGCTCGGTCGCCGACTCCCGCTTGAAGACGAAACCGGGGCGGAGCCGTACCACCCGGATGTCCGGGTGCTCGCGCTCGAACGCGTCGAGCGCCCGCTCCAGGTAGGCCTTCTCCCGTCCGTAGGCGGCGCCGGGCCAGCCGTGGGTGGGCCAGTCCTCGGTGACCGGGCGGTCCTTCGGGCCGGGGGAGTAGGCGCCCACCGAGGAGGCGTGGACCAGCACGGGCACCTTCGCCCGGGCCACCGCCTCGAAGACGCGGATGCCGCCCAGCGCGTTGTTGCGCCAGGTGGTCACCGGGCGGCGTGTCGGCTGGAACAGCCAGGCCAGGTGGACGACCGCGTCCGCGCCCGCGAGGTGCGGCGCGAGATCACCGGCGGAGATGTCCACCGTCCGCCACTCGGTCTTCTCCGGCTGCCAGTCGGGCAGGCGGCGGGCCAGCCCGAGGATGGATGTGACGCTGCTGTCGGCGGCCAGGGCGGACACCACGCTCGTGCCCACGTTCCCGGTCGCGCCGATGACGATTACCCGCATATCCCCCAGATGCCCGGAGCGGGGTGGTCAAACCGGTATCTCCCGGATGCCCGGAGGGGGTGGCCGACCGGGGGCCGGTCCGGGGCCTCCGCCCGCCGGGCGCGTCCGGGACGTCACGGGAGCCGGTGCGACCTCAGAGAGGCCGACGTCAGGGGGTGATGTCAGGGGAGCCGCACCGTGGCCGGGCTCTCCGGCCGGGCCTCGGCGAGTGCGTCACCGAGAGTGGGGTACACGTCGAAGGCGGCGTCGAGGCCGGTCAGCCTCATCAGACGCCGGGTCGAGGGCTTGAGGCAGCACAGGGCGCAGGTGCCGCCGCACCGGTGGGCCCTGCTGGAGGCCTGGACGAGGAGGCGCAGGCCGCAGGAGTCGATGAAGTTCATGGACGACAGGTCGAAGAGCAGCCGGGGACTCCCGGACGCGAGCGCTTCGTCGATCTTCTCGCGGAGCCGGGGCTCCTCGGTCTTGTCGACCTCACCCACGATCCGGATGACGGTGAAGGCCCGACGGCGCTCCCCGCTGATCTGCAATGGCATATGGAGGCTCCAGAGCAAGCGACACGGTCACAGCGGTCCCGACGTCTCCCGGACCGCTTGTGCGCCTGGTCCTCCCAGTGTCACCCCTGCGGGGCGAAAGGCACAAGGAGGCGTGCTCCCCTCTTCCGTTTGACCTCCTCCGCACGGGTATGGAGAGAGGTCCGTGCAGCTCACCCCGTGGAGGAGGCGGTACATGACGACATTCGGATATTTCCTGTCAAGCGAGGAGCACGACCCCCGGGAACTGGTACGGCAGGCCAGGCTCGCCGAGCGGGCGGGGTTCGAGGCCCTGTGGATCTCCGACCACTTCCACCCCTGGCTGGACGAGCAGGGGCAGAGCCCGTTCGTCTGGTCGGTGATCGGCGCGATCGCCGAGGCGACCTCGCTGCCGATCACCACCGCGGTGACCTGCCCGCTGGTCCGCATCCATCCGGCGATCATCGCCCAGGCCGCCGCCACCAGCGCCGTGCTGACCGGCGGCCGGTTCCGGCTCGGCGTCGGGACCGGAGAGGCGCTCAACGAGCACATCGTCGACTCGCGGTGGCCCCCCGCCGAGGAGCGGCTGGAGATGCTCGAGGAGGCGGTCGAGATCATGCGGGAGCTGTGGAGCGGCAAACTGGTGACGCACCGCGGCACCCACTACGACGTGGACACCGCCCGCCTGTACACGCTGCCCGACTCGCCGCCGCCGATCTACATGTCCGGGTTCGGGGAGAAGTCGGTGGAGCTGGCCGGGCGCATCGCCGACGGCTACATCTGCACCGGCCCGTCGGCGGAGTTCGTGCAGCGGTTCCACGCCTCCGGCGGCCAGGGCAAGCCCGTCCAGGGCGGGCTGAAGGTCTGCCACGCCGCCGACGAGGCCACGGCGCGCAAGACCGTGCACCGGCTCTGGCCGACCCAGGGCATCCAGGGCGAGGCCTCCCAGCTGCTTCCGCTCCCCCGGCACTTCGAGCAGCTCGCGCAGATGGTCACCGAGGAGGAGGCGAGCAAGGGCTCGCCGTGCGGCCCGGACCCCGAGGTCCACCTCGAGGCGCTCCGGGAGTACGTCGACGCGGGTTTCGACGAGGTCTACGTCAACCAGATCGGCGACGAGCAGGAGGCGTTCTTCGACTTCTACGCCAAGGAGGTCCTGCCGCGGCTGCGCTGACCGCCCACCCCGGGCGGCCGCGCGGGCCGTCCGGGCGGGACCGCCGGAGCGGTCCCGTCGAATCCGGATAGGAGGCAGACCATGAAGGCCGTCACCTGGCACGGCAAGCGCGACATACGGGTCAAGGAGGTCGCCGACCCGATCATCAAGGAGCCGACCGACGCGATCATCAAGGTCACCACCACCGCCATCTGCGGCTCCGACCTGCACTTGTACGAGCTCATGGGCCCGTTCATCGGCGACGGGGACGTCCTCGGCCACGAGGCCATGGGCATCGTCGAGGAGGTCGGCTCCGAGGTCTCCCACATCGAACCCGGGGACCGGGTCGTCGTCCCGTTCAACATCTCCTGCGGCCGCTGCCACATGTGCGGGCTGAAGCTCTTCGCCCAGTGCGAGACCACCCAGGTCCGCGACCACGGCATGGGCGCCGCGCTGTTCGGCTACACCCGGCTGTACGGCGAGGTCCCCGGCGGCCAGGCGGAGTACCTGCGGGTGCCGCAGGCCCACTTCGGGCCGATCAAGGTGCCCGACGGCCCGCCGGACGAGCGGTTCGTCTTCCTGTCGGACGTGCTGCCCACCGCCTGGCAGGCCGTGGAATGGGCCGACATCCCCGACGTCGGCAGCGTCGCGGTCTTCGGCCTGGGCCCCATCGGCCAGATGAGCGCCCGGATCGCCAAGCACCTGGGCCACCGGGTGATCGGGATCGACGGCGTGCCCGAACGGCTGGAGATGGCCCGCAGGCACGGCATCGAGATCATCGACTCCTCGGCGGTCCGCGACGTCCCCGAGGCGGTCCGCGAGCTCACCGGCGGCCGGGGGACCGACTCGGTGATCGACGCCGTCGGCATGGAGGCCCACGGCTCGCCCGTCGCGAAGTTCACCCAGACCATCACCGGCCTGCTGCCCGACGCGCTCGCCGCGCCGCTGATGACCAACGCGGGTGTGGACCGCCTGGCCGCCCTGCACCAGTGCGTCGACGCCGTACGGCGCGGCGGCACGATCTCGGTCAGCGGCGTCTACGGCGGCATGGCCGATCCGATGCCGATGCTGAGGATGTTCGACAAGGGCGTCACCATGCGCATGGGCCAGGCCCACGTCCGGCGGTGGACCAACGACCTGATGCCGCTGGTCACCGACGAATCCGACCCCCTGGGCGTCATGGACCTGGCCACCCACCGGCTCCCGCTGGACGAGGCGCCGCACGGCTACGAGATCTTCCAGAAGAAGCGCGACGGGGCGATCAAGGTCCTGCTCAACCCGTGACCCCCGTCGTCCCCGAAACCCCCCGGAAGACCCTCCGGGATCACATCGCAGAAAGGCGGAACGTGGACGCCATCGTGCTCCTGAAGGACGACCACAAGACGGTCGAGAAGCTGTTCAAGCAGTTCGAGAAGGCCGGCGACGAGGCCTACGACGAGAAGCGCAAGCTCGTCGACCAGATCATCGAAGAGCTCACCACCCACGCCTACATCGAGGAGGAGATCTTCTACCCGGTCGCCCGCGCGGAGGTTCCCGAGACCTCCGACCACATCCTGGAGAGCGTCGAGGAGCACCACGTGGTGGTCTGGATGCTCTCGGAGCTGAAGGACATGGACCCGAGGGACGAGCGGTTCGACGCGAAGGTCACCGTCCTCATGGAGAACGTCCGCCACCACGTCGAGGAGGAGGAGGACGAGTGGTTCCCCGAGGTGCGCAAGGCGATGGGCCGCAAGAGGCTCCAGGAACTCGGCGAGAAGATGGAGAGGGCCAGGGCCGAGGCTCCGGGTGAGCCGCTGGCCGTCTCCAGCGCGCAGAAGTAGGCCAGCAGCCGGAGCGCACAGGGACAGAGCCGCAGCCGGGGCGCGCGGGAGCGGGCTCGCAACCGGGGCGCGCCGGGTCCGGAGCGGGCGCGGGCCGCACC
>NZ_CDRNDK010000119.1:0-15116 GCF_977012225.1 Planomonospora algeriensis
TTCTACGACCGGTGCGCCGCCTCGGGCCTGCCCGAACTGGAGCGGCTGGCCACGACGGTGCAGACGTGGTGGCCGGAGATCTGCGCGTTCCTGCGGACCGGGATCACCAACGCGGGTTCCGAGGGCACCAACCGCGTGATCAAGACGGTCGCCCGGGACGCGTACGGCTTCCGCAATCCGGAGAACCAGCGGTTACGCACCCGCTGTGCCACCATTCGAAAGAGCCGCGGGCACCTCAACCCCGCTTAGCTTCGAAGAGCCGGCATTCGGCTACGGTGTGTTTTCACGACCTGACCAGCGCGATCACCCGGCTGTCGCGCCGGGTGGGCAGGGTCCCACTGGCCCGTTGGATCTTCCTGCAGGCCGGTGATCTCGGTGTCCCAGGCACCGGGCCGCGCCTGGCCGTCTGCGTCGTAGGCGGGTGTCCGCTGAAAAGCGCCTCGTGAATCGGTGGGGACGGGACCTTGGACAAGTCCGGTCCTTCCAGGTCGCAGGTGCTTTTCCCGTGTAGACGATCAAGATCGGCGGAATTCACCGTGAAAGCCCGAGGCTAGCGGCGGGCGCTCCGGACCCGTCGCAGCAGACGCACCCACACCGACCAGCGCGCGGGGCGGCGACCGAGCCGGCCGGTCGCGGCACGCTCGGCGTTGTCGAAGAGATCCTGTATCAGCGCCTCATGCAACCAGCGGATCAGCAGCGGCCACAGGATTCTCATCCGCCCCCGGGTGGCGCCGATGATCGTGTGCGTGAGGCGGGAACGATCCGGCCCTTCCGCGGTGATGACGAGCTCGTGGCGGCCGTCGAGGCCCAATGCCGGATCGAAGGAGAACCGGATGCGGCGGCCGGGCTCGTACTCGGTGACGCTGTAGCGGATGGGACCGTGACCGCCGCGCGATCCGGGGATCAGCCCGGCATCGAGGATGAGCGGCGGCCAGGCCGGGGCGGGCCAGAGACGGTCCTCGGCGGTGGACACCCGGTCCAGCAACGCGCCGAGTCTGTCCGCCGATGCGTTGATCGACCGCTGTTGGACGTTTCTCATACCGTTCCCCATCCGCCGGCGTTCGATGGAACCGTACGGCATGGGCCGGATCGTGCGGGAACGCGGATGCGGAATTCCGGTCCGGCATGACCGGTCCCGGCACACTGCCCGGCCGGCCCGCGATTCGCGACGATCTCATCCAGTGGAAGGCCCGGCTCGGAGATCACGGTTTCCGTAGATTCGATCTCATGACTGATCGCCCCTTCGAAGTCGTCTGCGAGATCGAGCCGCCGACCCGCCCCGACCTCAAGCACGTCCGCCACCAGATCGGCACCCTCAGCCGGATCGCCGACTCCTTCCTCATCCCGGACAACCACATCGGCCGGGCCACGGTCTCCAGCGTCGCCGTCGCCCACGAGGTCCAGGCGATGGGCGGACGGAGCATCGCCTGCCTCAACTCCCGCGACCGCAACCTGCTGGGCTTCCGCCGCGACCTGCTCACCGCCGCGGCGTACGGAGTCGACCAGTTCCTGTTCGTGTACGGCGACAAGCCCGCCACGGGCAACCGGACCAGCGACCTCACCGTCCGTTCGATGATCGAGGAGGTCCGCGGACTCGGCGAGGACCCCGCCTTCGCGGGAAGCCCCGCCTTCCGGGTCGGTGCCGCGGCCGGGCTGCGCCCCCTGCCCGCTTGGAAGCGCGCCGCCGACTTCGTGTTCGTCCAGGTCGGCTTCTCGCTGGAGGCGTTGCTGCGGTGGCGCGAGGCCAACCCGGTGGACGTGCCGGTCTACGCCGGGGTGATGGTCATCGCCAGCGAGAACCACGCCCGCCGCCTGGCCGCCGCGATCCCCGACATCGACGTCCCCGCCGGGCTGGTGGAGAGGGTGGCGACCGACCGGCTCGCGGGGGTCGAGGCCGCCTGCGAGCAGGTCCTGGCCGTCCGCGACTCGGGCGCCTTCGACGGAGTGCATCTGATCCCGGTGGCCCGCTACCGGGAGGTGGAATCCCGGCTGTCCGGAGCGCTGTGAAGGCCTGACCCGGCGGTCCCGGCCGTTCCTGGCGGGCGTGGGCGGCGAGCCGGGCCGGTCAGCTCTTCCGCACCGGCTTGAGGCGCAGACCCGAGCGCTCGCGGAAGGAGCCGAGCGCGTCCGGTGACGCCGTCCCGACGCGCAGCGTCGAGGTGAGGTGGCAGTAGTCGGCCAGCACCCGGCTCGACCGGTCGGTGAAGCCCAGCCAGTCGCCGCCCTTGCACAGGTCGCGGCAACCGACGTAGCCGAGCAGCGACTCGACGGTCTCCAGTTCCCCCTTGCGGAGGCGGCCGGCGCCTGGTGCGGCAGCGACCGCACCGCCTGCCGGCAGGCGACGTTGATCAGGAAGGCCGACAGCCTCCTGAACCGGCTGTACCACCGATCGTCCGGACCGGAGCGCCCCTGGACCCGTGGATCGGGCCAGTCGGATCAGAGAAGCAAGTTGACCACGACGGTGAGCAGGATCGAGAGCAGGACGGAAATAATGATCATGGTAAGGCAGCCGGCTGTGCCGCCGAGGAACCTGACCTCTGTGTTTCCGATGCGCATGCCGTTCCGCTACCCGGTGGGGATCGGGGAAACCGCCGGCTGACCGGTCCGAGCAAGGCCCTCGACCGGTAGGCCGCGGCGGACGGCCGCCGGTCGCGCGCCCGGGGCCGGACGGCCGGTGCGCCGGGGAGCATCGGGGGCAGGGGACCGGCGGCCCGCGGACGGGGGTTCCCGCGGCGGGGATATCATCCGGATACGGTCCGAAGTATTGATTTCCAGGAAAGGCATCATGCGGCGATGGACGTGATGGCCCGTAACAACGTCCAGATATCGGGGAATCCTTCGGGGACGCCGATGATATTCGCCCACGGATTCGGCTGCGACCAGAACATGTGGCGGTTCGTCGCGCCGGCCTTCGAGGAGGACCACCGGGTCGTGCTCTTCGACCACGTGGGGTACGGCTCGTCGGACCTGGCGAGCCACTCCGCCGAACGGCACTCCACCCTCGACGGCTACGCCCGCGACCTGCTGGAGATCTGCCGGGAGCTCGACCTGGAGCGGGCCGTCTTCGTCGGCCACTCGGTCGCCGCGATGATCGGCGTCCTGGCCGAGATCGAGGAGCCGGAGCGCTTCGAGCGGCTGGTGCTGGTGGGACCCTCGCCCTGCTACATCGACGACGGCGACTACGTCGGCGGGTTCAGCCGGGAGGACATCGACGAGCTGCTCGAGTCCCTGGACAGCAACTACCTCGGCTGGTCCGGTGCGATGGCCCCGGTGATCATGGGCAATCCGGACCGGCCCGAGCTGGGCGAGGAGCTGACGAACAGCTTCTGCCGCACCGACCCCGCGATCGCCCGGCAGTTCGCCAGGGCGACCTTCCTGTCGGACAACCGGGCCGACCTGCCGCGGGTGCGGGCGCGCACGCTCGTCCTGCAGTGCTCCGAGGACGTGATCGCCCCGCCGCAGGTGGGGGAGTACGTCCACCGGATGATCCCCGGCAGCGAGCTGGTCCTGATGAAGGCGACCGGGCACTGCCCCAACCTGAGCGCCCCCGAGGAGACCGTGGCCGCGATCCGCTCGTTCCTGCGGGGCTGAGAGGGGACGGGACCGACGGGACGGGACCGCGCCTGTGTCCCAGCCGGACGAGGCCGCCACGCGGATGCATGAGCCTCCGCTGACAGAGGCCGTCGAGGACGACCTCGGCGACCTCTACGAGCACGCGCCGTTCGGCTACCTGTCCACCCTCATGGACGGGACGGTCGTCAGGGCCAACGCCACCTTCCTGGCCATGGCGGGACGCACCCGCGGAGACCTGGTCGGCCGGGTCCGCTTCCCCGCGCTCCTGCCGGTGGGCGACCGGATCTTCTACGACACGCACTTCGCCCCCCTGCTCGCGATGCAGGGGGAGGTCAGGGAGATCGCGGTCGAGCTGAGGCGCCCCGACGGCACGAGGCTGCCGGTCCTGGTCAACGCGGTGGTCAAGCCTCCCGCGGAGGGAAGACCGGCGGTCATCCGGCTGTCCGCCGTGGCGGCCACCGACCGCAGGCGGTACGAACGCGAGCTCCTGCGCGAGCGGCAGCGGGCCGAACGCTCCGAGGCCGAGGCCCGCCACCTCGCGCAGATCCTGCAGGCGAGCTTCGTACCGGTGGGGCTGCCCTCGGTCCCGGGCTTGGACGTCGCCGGGGTGTATCGGCCCGCCGGCAGCGGCGACGAGGTGGGCGGCGACTTCTACGACCTCTTCGAGACCGCGCACGGCTGGGGGCTGTCCCTCGGCGACGTGTGCGGCAAGGGCGCGCGGGCGGCGGTCGTCACCAGCCTGGCCCGGTACACCCTGCGGGCCGCCGGCATCCAGGACGCCCGGCCCGCGGAGGTCCTCTCCCTGCTCAACCAGGCGCTCCTGCGCGAGCGCACGGACCGCTTCCTGACCGCGGCCTACGCCCGGATCCGCCACGACGGCGCGGGGAGGCCGCGCCTGACACTGTCCCTCGGCGGGCACCCGCCCCCCCGTCCGGATCTCCCGGGAGCACCCCTCCGGGCCGGTGGGCCGCCCGGGAGACCTGCTGGGCGTCTTCGACGACCCGAAGCTGCGTGAGACGGAGGTGGAGCTCTCCCCGGGGGACGTGCTGCTCTTCTACACCGACGGGATCACCGAGGGGCGGGGCGACGGCGAGGTGATGTTCGGGGAGGAGCGGCTGCTCCGGTCCCTGGAGGCGGCCCGCGGCGCGGACGCGCAGGGCGTCGCCGAACACCTCGTGGACGAGGTGGTGGCCTTCCAGTCCGGGCTGCCGGTCGACGACATCGCCGTCCTCGTCCTCCGGGTCCCGGACTGAGGGGCGGTCCGGCCGCGCGTCGCCGGAGCGAAGGGCGGGCCGGTCGCGTACCGCCGGCCCGAGGGGCGGTCCGGTCGCGCGTCGCCGGCCCGCCCCTCGGGTCCGTCGCGGAATCCGGGCTACGCGGCCAGGTGGCGCGACCACCACTCCAGTACGGCCTCGAAGCGCTGGAGGCGGTGCCTGGGCCGTCCGCTCCGGGTCAGCTCGTGGCCCTCGCCCGGGAAGAGCAGGAACTCGGCGGGCACGCCGTTCCTGCGCAGCGCGACGTACAGCCGCTGGGCCTGCTCGACCGGGCAGCGCCAGTCCTCCTCCGAGTGGACCACCGCGAACGGCAGGGTGATCCGGTCGGCGTGGTAGAGCGGGCTCATCGCGCGCTGGGTCTCGGCGTCGGGGCCGCAGTAGGCCTCGGCGAAGAACCAGCCGATGTCCGAGGATCCGGTGAAGGAGTCCCAGGCGTTGACCGCGCGCTCGCTCCAGGCCGCCCGGAACCGCTCCCCGTGGTGGGCGGCCAGCCAGCTGGTCATGAACCCGCCGTAGGAGCCGCCCATCACGCCCACCCGGGCGGCGTCGCACTCCGGCAGGGCCAGTGCCGCGTCCAGCAGGGCCAGCACGTCGTCGGCGTCGACGGTGCCGAGCGCGCCGACCACCGACCGACCGTGCGCCTGGCCGTACCCGGCGGAGCCCCGGGGGTTGGGCAGCACGACCGCGTAGCCCGCGGCGGCGTAGACCTGGGTCTCGTCGAGGAAGCCCCAGCCGTGCTGGTGGAACGGTCCGCCGTGCACGTTCAGCAGGACCGGGTGCGGCCCCTCGCCCTCGGGCAGGGCCACCCATCCGTGCACCGGGTAGCCGTCGGGGGCGACGGCGGTGATCTCCCGGAGCGGGCGGGCGGCGGGCAGCGGCCCGCAGAAGTCGGCGAGTGTCCCGCCCGCGTCGGCGACCAGGCCGGGGTGCTCGGGCGTGGACAGCACGGCCACGGTCCGGCCGCGCCAGGCCGCGAACGCCTTGACGGCCGACCGCTCGCCCAGCACGACCGTGAGCTTGCCCAGCGGGACGCCGGCGGAAGAGTCGAAGGGCACCAGGCGCAGCTCGATCGCGCCGCGCACTCGCACCGCGACCAGGATGCCGCCCTCCACCGGGAGCGGGGTCAGGGACTCGCAGTCCACCGACTCCTCCTCGGTCAGCCGGACACCGGGCGCGGACTCGGCGCCGGTCAGAACAGGCGCGGACTCGGCGCCGGTCAGAACAGGCGCGGACTCGGCGCCGATCCGCACGGCCGCGCGGTAGAGGCCGGTGTTGCGGGCCACCGCGTCGATCCCGGAGAACTCCGTGCCGAGGTAGACCACGTCGCCGCCGGGGAGCACGGCCGGGCGGGCCGCCGAGCCGGGGCCGCGCACCACCGGGACCGGCTCGCCGCCGAGCGCGGGCACCGCGTACAGGTCGGTGTGCAGGCTCTCGGGGTCCAGGTCGCGCGGGGCCGAGACCAGCAGATGCTCGTCGTCGTACCAGCAGGGGTCGTCGACGTCGTAGCGGTCGCCGGTCAGCGGCACCGGCCGCGGGATGTCGGCCAGCGCGTTGACCACGTACAGGACCTTCCGGCGGTCCTGGACGAATCCCACGTTGTCGCTCCGGTAGCGGAAGCCGGTGATGCGGCGCGGCGCCTCGGCCGCGGCGCCCACCCCCTCCTCGGTGCCGTAGCGGCCCGCCTCCGGGGTGCGGGCGACGAACGCGATCCGCCGCGAGTCGGGCGCCCAGACCGGGGCGCCCGCGCCGAGCGGCAGGTCGGTGATCGGGCGGGGCTCGCCCCCTCCGGTCGGCATCACGTGCAGCTGGGGCCTGCCGCCCGCGGTGGCCCGCAGGAAGGCCACCCAGGCGCCGTCCGGGGAGATGCACGGCGCGGTGTCGAGGTCGCCGTGGGTGAAGGGGACCGGCGGGCCCTGCGGCGGGATCCGCCACAGGCCTCCCCGGTAGGCGTCCGCCTTCAGGTCGGGGTGGGCCACGTCGACCAGGAGGAGATCGTCATGGAGGGTCACGCTGCCGGGAACGTGCAGCAGGGCGAGGTCTTCTGGGCGCATGGCCTGGGACGTTATCACCCGATGAGGAACGCTATACCGAGCGTCGGGTCTGTCCGGATCGCCGGTCGGGTACCGGTCGATCGACCGAATAAATCGTGATGTGTTGGGACGGAAGCCGGTGAACGGACGTGCCATGGCCGCGGTGAAACGCACGATCTACCGAGCCCTGTACGGCTCGCGCTACGACCGGGTGCCCTGGGGGCAGCGGATCTACGTCCGGCCGGGGGAGCGGCTGGCCCGGGAGGTCCAGTGGCGGCTGCGGCTGCGCCGGGCCGAGGTGCTCACGCTGGCGGAGTACCGCGAGCGGACGGACCTGGGGGAGATCGAGGAGTTCGTCGTCTGCCACCTGTGCGGCGACAGCCGCCAGCAGCCGCTGTTCCGCCCTACCGGCCGCAAGGGCAAGTGGAGCTACCAGGTGGTGCGCTGCCCGGGATGCGGGTTCCTCTACCGCAATCCCAACATCCGTCCCGAGCGCCTCGGCGACCTGTACGCGTGCGGCTACAGCGCCTTCCTCACCGGCAAGTACGCCGCGGACCGGCGGCGCCGCTACCGGCTGACCATGGACGCCTTCCACCCGGTCTTCACCGAGGGGGGCGGGCGGCGGCTGCTGGACTTCGGCTGCGGGGCCGGGCTCTTCCTGGAGCTCGCCGAGCAGCGCGGGTTCGACGCGGCCGGAGTCGACCTGTCGCCGGACTCGGTGGCCGAGGCCAACCGGCGGCTCGCCCGGGCGCGGGCCTACCACGGCGCCCCGGAGGACGTCCCGGAGATCGCGATGGGCGGTTTCGACGTGATCACCCTCTGGTCGGTCCTGGCCCACCTGCCGCGCCCGCTGGACGACTTCCGGCGCTTCCGCAGCCTGCTCGCGCCGGGCGGGGTGCTGATGATCCTGACCGTCAACGCCGCCTCGCTGCAGCTGAAGGCCCACGGCGACGAGTGGAACGGGTTCACCAAGAACCACCTGATGTTCTACTCGGCCGAGACCATGCCGGCGCTGCTGCGCCGTACCGGGTTCGCCGGGGTGGCCTTCGCGCCCTTCTACGGCGACACCGTCGAGGCGGGCACCACCAAGCTCTCCGAGCCGCTGCAGCGGCGGCTCCGCCGCAAGGTCGAGGCGTCCGACGGCGGCAACATGCTGCGCGCGCTGGCCTTCGCCGACGACGAGGCGATCGACCGCTGGGGCGGCGGCCTGAACGTCCGCCGCCTGCCCAAGTACGAGGGCTGAGGGGCCTGGTCCCCACGGCCCCGGGGGCTGAGAAGGGCCCGGCGCCTCCGGTGCGGGGCCGGGGCCCGGTGCCCGTTTCCGACGGGTTCCCCCGGACGCCCCCGGCGCCCCCGGCGCCTCCGGGCGTCAGGCGTCCTGGAGCCGGAGCGTCCGGAGCATCCGCAGGGCGTCCCGGGCGGGGGAGCCGGCGTCCGTCGTGTAGAGCACCACGCGCTGGTCGCGGTCGGGGACGTGCAGGCTCTGGCAGGAGACCTCGATCACGCCGATCAGCGGGTGGCTCATCCGCTTGCGCTGGTTGCGCTGGATCTCCACGTCGTGGGTCTGCCAGAACGCCGCGAACTGCGGGCTGAGGGCCAGCATCTCCGCGACCAGCTCGCCGATCGACGGATCGTCGGGGTAGCGCGCGGCGGCGGCGCGCAGGTCGGCGACCGCGGTGCGGGCGAAACCGCCCTTCGCCTCCTCGCAGAGCCCGGCGCGCAGGTCCGGGGAGGTGAAGACCTGGCGCACCACGTTGAGCTCCCGGGGCCCCGCGCGGTCCAGGTCTCCCATGAGCACGCCCGCCAGCGGGTTCCAGGCGAGGATGTCGTACTTGGCGTCGACCACGTAGGCGGGCACGTCCTCCAGGGAGGCCAGCAGGTTCAGCACGCCCTGCGGAACGTCCCGCGAGGGCCTGCCGCCGGGCACCGGGGCCTCCCCGGCCAGGTGGAACAGGTGGGCGCGCTCGTCGGCGGTCAGCATCAGCGCCCGGGCCAGCGCGCCGAGCACCTGGCGGGACGGGCGCGGCCCCCGGGCCTGCTCCAGGCGGATGTAGTAGTCGATGGACATGCCCGCCAGCTGGGCCACCTCCTGGCGGCGCAGCCCCGGGGTGCGCCTGCGCCCGCCGCCGGGCAGCCCCGCCTCCCGGGGCGTCAGCCGGGCGCGGCGGTTGCGTAGGAATTCGGCGAGTCCGCTGCGGTTCATGCCCTCCATCATGACCGGAGTCCGCGCCCCGCCGGCGGCCCGAGGGTGGTACCGCCGATCCCAGCCTCCCGGGGTCTCTCCCGCCCCCGGCGGACCCCGGCGAAGGTGAGGGGCATGATCGCTCTCATCACGGGTGCCACCAAGGGCATCGGACACCAGATCGCCAGACTGCTCGCCGAGCGGGACGTGACCGTCATCGCGGCCGGCCGGGACGCCGAGCGCGGGCAGCGGGCCGCCGACGGGATCGGCGCCCGGTTCGTCCAGCTCGACGTCACCTCCGCCGAGTCCGTCGCCTCCGCCGCCAAGTGGATCGAGGCGGAGTACGGCCGGCTCGACATCCTCGTCAACAACGCCGGGATCCTCGTCCCCCAGGAGGACCCGGCCCCGAGCGCCACCCCGGTGGACGTGCTGCGCGCCACCTACGAGACCAACGTCTTCGGCGTCGTCGCCGTCACCAACGCCGTGCTCCCGCTGCTGCGCCGCGCGCCCGCCGCGCGGATCGTGAACATGTCCAGCGGTCTGGCCTCCCTGGCCCAGGCCACCGACCCGCAGGACCCCTCCTGGGAGCACAACTACCTGGCCTACAACTCCTCCAAGTCGGCGCTCAACATGGTCACCGTCGCCTACGCCAAGGAACTGGCCGGCACCCCGATCAAGGTCAACGCGGCCGACCCGGGGTACTGCGCCACGGACATGAACGGCCACAGCGGCCCCCGCACGCCCGAGCAGGGCGCCGTCGCCGCCGTACGGCTGGCGCTGCTGGACGCCGACGGCCCCACCGGCTCCTACCAGGACGAGGACGGCGTCCTCCCCTGGTGATCTACCTCACCGGCGGATTAGACGGCGGCGCACGGGACAGAGAGGGGAGGCGACGTGAATCGCGGTTCGCGGTGGAGACCGCCTGACTGATCGGACGGTGCGATGGGGCAGCAACTCGACAAGGACCGGTTCTCGGAGGCGGAGTTCGCCCGCTTCGGGGAGCGGCTGGCCGAGCAGCTCGCGGAGCTCCGCGAGCTGCTCGCCCGGCCGGGGTTCGGGACGGGGCCCATGACCATCGGGGCCGAACTGGAACTGTTCCTGACCACGCCGGACGGCCGCCCGCTCCCGCGCAACCGCGAGGTGCGCGACACGGCCGGGGACGACCGGCTCACCCTGGAGCTCGGCCGGTTCAACCTGGAGGTCAACCTGACCCCGCTCCCGCTGGCGGGCAGGCCGTTCGCCGCGCTGGAGAAGGAGCTGCACGAGACCATCGCGGTGGTGGACTCGGCGGCGGCGGAGCACGGCGGTCGGTCGGTGGCGATCGGCATCCTGCCGACCCTGCACGAGTTCGACTTCACCCACGGGGCGATGAGCGACGAGAGCCGCTACCGGGCGATGAGCCGGGGCATGCGGCGGCTGCGGACCGAGCCGTTCCGGGTCCGCATCCACGGCGTGGAGCAGCTGGAGCTGGAGGTCGAGGGCGTGATCCTGGAGAGCGCCAACACCTCCTGGCAGGTCCACCTGCGCACCGCGCCCGCCGACTTCGCCCGCGTCTACAACGCCGCCCAGCTGGCGATGGGGCCGGTGCTGGCGGTCAGCGGCAACTCCCCGGGCTTCCTGGGCAGGCGGCTGTGGGAGGAGACCCGCATCGCGCTGTTCGAGGAGTCGGCCGACGACCGCGACCTGGAGCGGCTCGGGCGCCGGGACCGGCGGGTGGCCTTCGGCTCCGGCTGGGTCAAGAGCGCCGAGGAGCTGTTCGAGGCGTGCGTGCGCGACTACGAGCCGATCCTGCCGATGCTCACGCCGGAGCGCGGCCCCGGCCGGGACGGGGCCCCGGCGCTGGCCGAGCTCCGGCTCCACCAGGGCACGGTCTGGCAGTGGAACCGCCCGGTCTACGACCCGGCGGACGGCGGCCACCTGCGGGTGGAGATGCGCGCCCTGCCCGCCGGCCCGACCCCCGCCGACATGGCGGCCAACACGGCCTTCCTGCTCGGCCTCACCTCCGCCCTGGCCGTCGAGCCGGTCGAGGAGTTCGCCTTCGCCTCCGCCTACCGCAACTTCTACCGGTCGGCGATCGAGGGCCTGGACGCCTCGCTGGCCTGGCCCGGCAGGCAGGAGGAGGTTCCGGCGGCCCGGCTCGCCCTGGACCTGCTGCCGCTGGCGGCGGCCGGACTCGACCGGGTGGGCGTGGAGCCGGGCGAGGCCGAGCGGATGCTGGACGTCGTCCGCGAGCGCGTCACGCGGCGCCGTACCGGATCGGTCTGGCAGCGCGAGGCGCTGGAGGCGCTGGGCGGCGACCGGGCCCGGATGGTGACCCGCTACCGGGAACTGGCGCTGACCGGCGACCCCGTGCACACCTGGCCCGTTTGACGCCGGCCCGCGCACCCGGTCCCGGCGGTCCCGAGTCCGGGGACCCGGCCCGGATGATCGCGAAAGGGATTCGACCGGCATACTCATGAATTCCGTACCTTGATCCGCCAGACTGGGCGGGACGGGAGGACTCTCATGAGCGCGATGAAGGCCGTGTCCGCGGGACCGTTCGAGTTGAAGCGCGACGGCGACCGCTTCAGCGCAGGGATCCGGGTGCTGGAGCGGGAACTGGAGCGGGTGACGCTGGAGGCCGTGCTGGCCAAGGCCAACCGGGCCGCCACCCGGCGGGGTCCCACCGGGTCGGGGGCCTTCGGCTCGATGAGGCCCCGGCCGGTGGACTGGTACTGCTTCGACGCCGCAGACAACGCCTTCCCCGACTGGTACCCGCAGGGGCTGACCTGCTCGTCCGACGCGGGCGTGGCGGGGAACGTGTTCGTGGTGAGCTGGTACTACAAGCCGGAGGCGGGGGAGCGGGGCGTGCGCCTGTCCTTCCTGAACGCCGCCACCCTCCGCTACCGGCACGTCCTGCTCGTCGAGGCCCGCGCGGACGGGGGCATCGCTCCGATCGACATCCACGCCGGAGGCGTCGCCTGGTACGGCCACCTGCTCTACGTCGCCGACACCGTCCGGGGGTTCCGGGTCTTCGACACCCGGCAGATCTTCGAGGTGAACGGCGAGGACGACCGGACGATCGGCGGGAGGAAGGGCGTCTACAACGCCTTCGGCTACCGCTACGTGATGCCGCAGACCGGTGCGTGGACCACCACCACCGGGGCCGCCCGGTTCTCCTTCGCCGCCGTGGACCGCAGCTCCGACCCCCACCTGCTGATCTCCGGCGAGTACGTCGACGGGCAGGGCCAGGCCGGCCGGGTGGCCCGCTGGCGGCTGGACTCCGACGGCGACCTGCGCGCCGGGACCGACGGCGCCGCCGACGGTGTCGCCGCCGCGCTCGACGCCTACGCGCTGCCCGCCGGAAAGATCCAGGGCGCCTGTCGCACGGCGGCGCCTGGTACCTCAGCCAGGCCGCCGGATCGCAGCGGAACGGCACCCTGATCGAGGTCGGCGACGGGATCGTCCGCAGGCCGTACCCGGTGGGCCCGGAGGACCTGACCTGCGTGCGCGGGCAGGTGTGGAGCGTGACCGAGTTCGTCGGCCGCCGCGTGGTCTACGGCGTCCCCCTCTGAGGTCCTCCCTCCTCGGCGGGCCGGGTCAGTGGAGGGCGCCGCCGGTCAGGCGCAGGTCGTCGTGGACCAGTCCGGCGGCCGTCACGATCGCGGTCAGCGCCTCGGCGACCATCGTGACCGGCATGGACGGCCCGCCCTGGTCGAGGACCTGCCCGGGGGCGGCCGGCACGTGCACGAAGCCCCCGCGCACCTGCGGGAACTCGGTGGCGATGAGGTGCATGAGGCCGTAGAAGACGTGGTTGCAGACGAACGTCCCGGCGCTGTGCGACACGCTCGCCGGGACGCCCGCCTTCCGCGCCGCCGCCACGCAGGCCTTCACCGGAAGCGTGGCGAAGTAGGCGGCCGGGCCGCCGGGGACCACCGGGCGGTCCACCGGCTGGTCGCCGGCGTTGTCGGGGATGCGGGCGTCGTCGAGGTTGATCGCGACCCGCTCGACCGTGACGTCGGTCCGCCCGGCCGCCTGCCCGACGCAGACCACCACCTCGGGCCCGTGCTCCAGCATCGCCGCCCGCAGGCGCTCGGTCGCCGCGCCGAACACGCACGGCAGCAGTACGGCGTGCACGCCGGGCACCAGCCGCACCGCCTCCCACGACGGGTTGACGGTCGCGCCGTCGAACGGCTCGAACCCGGCCAGCAGCGCCCTCATCGCCGGGCCGCCGGCAGGGCGCAGGCCGGAGTGCCGCCGGGCAGGCGGTGCCGGTTGGCCGCGACCAGCCGGTAAAGACCGTGGGCCGCCCAGCGCAGCGGCGGTATCCGGAGCGCGAGGCCCAGCGCGTTCCACGGCGCCCCGCGGCGATCAGCAGCCGGGCGACGGCCTGCGCCCCGCCGTGCACCCGGCCGCGCTCGACCCAGAGCACCTCGCGGTCCGCCCGCTCCGGGGTGGCGCCCAGCGCGGGCAGGTCGGCGGACTGCCAGGGCGTCACCCGGGCCCGCACGCCGATCCGCCTCTCGGCGTAACGCACGCTCGCCGTGCAGAACCCGCAGTCACCGTCATAGATCAGCACTGGTCGGTCTGTCATAGACAAACCCTACTTGTCACCTTCTGTGCTGGGACCGTCCAGGTAGCGGAAGGCCTCGTGCGCCGAGCGCAGGCTCTCGCGCAGCGCCCGCTCCAGCCGGCCGGCGTCCTGCGCGAGGTGGTCGATCTCCGGTACGGCGAGCGCGTCGGCGCCCGTCTCGGCCAGGAGTTCCTCGTACTCCGGGAGCTGGGCGCGCAGGGCCTCGATCTGGTGGTGGGAGAGCAGTGCCCGCTCGGCCTCGGCGACGTGGTCGGCGTAGCGCTCCAGCGCCTCGACGCGGGCGACGACGGCGGCCTCGCTGGCGGCCAGCGCCCGCTCCAGCGGCGCCATCGCCGCGGCCACCTCGGGGGTCCTGCCGCTCCGGGCCATGGCGTGGTGCCTGGCCCGCAGGGCCGACAGCTTGGTCAGCAGGCGGGCGATCTCCCACTCCTCCGCGGGGAGCATCACCGAGTTGCGGACGCCGTCCAGCAGCCCCATGGCGTTGACCCGGGAGCGCAGGATGCGGTCGATCGCCTGCTGGACCCGGCCGAGCAGGTGGCGCGCGGGCGGGTCGAAGTCCTCCAGGACCAGGAACCGGCCGCGGAACTGGACCGCGTGGCGGTACAGGACGCGCTCCAGGGAGTCGGCGGGGGTGGGCTTCCTGGCGAGGTAGAGGATCGCCATGACGAGGAGCTCGATCCCGGCCAGGAAGATCAGGGGGAAGGCGCCGACCCCGGCGGCGACGAAGGTCACGAGCGCCAGCACCAGGGTCAGCCCGAAGACCCCCAGGACCGGGCCGGGGACCGCGCGCGGTCCCGGGCCTCGGGGTTCCAGCCGCGGTGGAACCGGGACAGCAGCGGTCCGTTCCGGCGCATGAGGTTGGCGACCTCCGCGGGCACCTCCGGATCGACCACCACACGCAGCACGGGCCCGCCCCCTTCGCCGAAGCCAAAAGCATACCTATCAACCTGATTTCGGGTCAGGTGTGCTTCCATGGTGCCTCGTCATGAGGCCTGCGGTGTCCTCCCTACGGCTGATTCCGGCGCCTTGCGCCCGGGGCGGCGGCCGAACGGCGGCCGGACGGGTGGACGGCGGTCCGGAGGCGGCGGGTCCGGGAGAGGGGCCGGACGGGTGGACGACGGTCTGGAGGCGGCGGGTCCGGGAGAGGGGCCGGAAACGAAGCGATCCCCCGGCCTGGGGCCGGGGGATCGATGCGGTGGACGATACAGGGATTGAACCTGTGACCTCTTCCGTGTCAGGGAAGCGCTCTCCCGCTGAGCTAATCGTCCTCGGGTGAATCAGAGCGGAAGACGGGATTCGAACCCGCGACCCTCACCTTGGCAAGGTGATGCTCTACCACTGAGCCACTTCCGCGCGTCCCGCTGCGGGTTTCCCCTCGCGGTGCTCGCAACACTTTACCGGATCCCGAGGGCTCCGATGTCCGTGCGGTGAGGTGGAGACGGGATTTGAACCCGTGTACACGGCTTTGCAGGCCGTTGCCTCGC